>JAEZAL010000327.1 GCA_023427705.1 Bacillota bacterium
ATATAGTAGAAATCCAAGCAGTAGGAGCAGGTGCTATAAATCAAGCAGTAAAAGCAATTGCTATAGCAAGAGGCTTCGTTGCCCCTAGCGGAAAAGATATTGTTTGTGTTCCAGCATTCACTGATATCGAAATTGATGGTGAAGAAAGAACAGCTATAAAACTAATTGTTCAGCCAAGATAATATTTTATAAGGAATTATTAGGGAGTGAATTTATTTAGGGGAAAAGAAAAGGACTACAATTTGTAGTTCTTTTTCATTATATATATATAAAATAGGTGTTTATTAAACTTGAAATTTTTTAGAATTACATATATAATGAAATAGTTAGATATATAACTATTTTAAAAATTAAGTAAAGAGGTGTGTATAATGGTATCTAAAGAGGTTGTAGTAAACAACGGAACTGGTTTACATGCTAGACCAGCAACTTTATTAGTAAAGAAAGCTTCATCTTTCAAATCAGATGTAAGCATAGAATTCAACGGAAAGAAAGCAAACGTTAAAAGCTTAATTGGAGTTCTTTCTTTAGGAGTAACTAAGGGAGCAACTATCACAGTTTTAGCTAGTGGAGACGATGAAGCTTTAGCAGTAGAAGAAATATCAAGTTTAATAGCAAACTTAGAAGATTAATAAAAAAGTGCCATAGGCACTTTTTTATTGTTTTAAAGAAGCTACAAACATAATATAATAATTAAAATTACATATGATATTAAGTTTGTAATGTTTATGTAGTTAATTATTAAGATTAAAAGGATTGCATTTAAAAATTAAAACTATTAAATCAATAGCAGCAGCAAAAACCATAATATAAACTAATCTTTGCAATAGTACAGATCCAGCAACTAATATACTAACAAGATTTACACTGAAAATACCAATAATTCCCCAATTTATTGCTCCTATTAAAACTAAGATGAAAGATATCTTGTCTAATAAACTTATTTTACACATTATTTATTCCCCTTTATTAAAATATTACAGTATATTATATTGTAATATTAAAAAAATATAACTTAAAAAAAATTATAAAAAGCTGAAAAAAAATAATAATTATGCTATAATACGAATGATGAAATAAAAAGTTAAGTATTTATTCGGAGGTTTTCAAAGGATGAGAGATTTATATAATTCACCATTAAACTCAAGATATGCATCAAAAGAAATGAGTTACATATTTTCTGACAATATGAAGTTTTCAACATGGAGAAAGCTTTGGATAGCTTTAGCTGAGGGAGAAAAGGAATTAGGATTAAATATAAGTGAAGAGCAAATTAATGAACTAAAAGCAAATATATATAATATTAATTATGATGAGGCTATTAAAAGAGAAAAAGAAGTTAGACATGATGTAATGAGCCATGTATATGCTTATGGCTTACAATGTCCTAAAGCTAAGGGAATAATCCATTTGGGAGCTACAAGCTGTTACGTAGGCGATAATACCGATATTATAATTATGAGAGATGCTTTGTTACTAATAAAAAAGAAGATAGTAACTGTATTAAATCATTTAGCAAACTTTGCTATGAAGTATAAAGATATGCCTACTTTAGGTTTTACTCATTTTCAACCAGCACAATTAACAACTGTAGGTAAAAGAGCTACTCTTTGGATGCAAGATTTATTGCTTGATATAGAAAATATAGAATTTTTATTATCTACATTAAAACTAAGAGGTGTTAAAGGAACTACAGGGACTCAAGCTAGTTTTATGACTTTATTTGATAATGATGAAGAAAAGGTAAAAGCATTAGATAAAATTGTAGCTAAAAAGATGGGTTTTGAAAGTAGTTATGGTGTTACAGGGCAAACTTATCCAAGGAAAATAGATTCAATAGTTTTAAATAGATTATCAGAAGTTGCACAAAGTGCTTATAAATTTAGTAATGATTTAAGATTATTACAAAGTATGAAAGAAATAGAAGAACCATTTGAAAAAAATCAAATAGGTTCATCAGCAATGGCATATAAGAGAAATCCTATGAGAAGTGAAAGAATGAGTTCATTAGCAAGATATGTTATTGTAAACTCACTAAATCCTGCAATTACAGCAGCTACTCAATGGTTTGAAAGAACATTAGATGATTCTGCAAATAAAAGAATTTCAGTTGCAGAAGCGTTCTTAGCATTGGATGGAGTATTAAATTTATATATAAATATTGCAGAAAATATGGTTGTATATGAAAAAGTTATAAAAGCACATGTAAATAATGAACTACCATTTATGGCTACAGAAAATATAATGATGGAAACTGTTAAAAGAGGTGGAGATAGACAAGAACTTCACGAAAAAATAAGAATTCATTCAATGGCTGCAGCTCAAAGAGTAAAAGGTGAAGGGCTAGATAATGATCTTATAGATAGAATAATTAATGATGATAGTTTTAAATTAACTAGAGAAGAGATAATTGACATTATAGATCCTAGTAAATTTATAGGAAGAGCACCTAGTCAAGTGGTAGAATTTATAGATGGTTATATAAAACCAATTATTGAAGAGAATAAAGAAGCGCTAGATATAAAAAGTGAAATAACTGTTTAGTTTGATAAAAATAAGGAGCTGGTAGTACAGTTCCTTATTTTTTATATAATTGAATAAAATATAAATACTTGTTAAGAATTAATAGATAGGATACCAATTGGAGGAAGTATATGGAGTTTAATAACAATAATTTTATTAGCAAATGTATTAGCTGTAATGGTACAGGACGAGTGAAGTGTGATTGTGGTGAAAATAATAATCCAAATGAAAAGTGTTTAACTTGTGGTGGCAAAGGAAATTTTATGTGCCCAATATGTGAAGGAGAAGGGAAGCTATAATACTATTAATATTTAGTTGCAAAGAAGAGATAAGGTAATCTTATCTCTTTTTATATAGCAAAAATAATATAAATTAATAATATAGTATTATATTAATGATTAAGGAGATTCTATGATTAGAAATAAAGAAAAAATTTTAAAAGAAATAATAGTGAGTAAGGTAATAGATGCAAATGATAGCATAAATCAAGATATTATTTACTTAATAGGAAGGAAAATAGATACAGGAAAAAACACAGTATATGAAGACCTAGAAATAGCAATTTTAAATGGGATTGATGGAAAATCAACATATATTGATTTGAATAAAATTAAAGGATATAATCCAAATATTTCATTATGTGAATTTGAAAGTTCAAAAAAATATGAAATTCTATTTACATTAGAAGAAGAGATAGAGAAAGATGGTACTAGGGCAATTATTTATAATGTTGAAAAAGAAAAAACAGAAGTAATCTTTGACTCAAGTGAATACTTATTAAGTAAAACTTACAATATTATTTATAACGACAATTATAAGGTTAGTTTAATAGATAGCAATAAGAATAAAGAATATATTATTAATATAGAAAATAAAGATTATAGATATTTAAGTGAAAAATATGATGTTAATGGAAAGCTTAAAAAATCATATAGCGGACAAGTTCTTTCTGCATATGAGGTTTCACAAGTGAAATGTAGTTATAGAGAAGTATATGATTTATTATTAAAGCAGAAAATTATAGGAGAAGATGTAAATGACATATTAGGAGAAATAATAAGTACTTTAAGGTTTGATGGAGAAAAATTTGATGAAATTGATATAAAGATTTCAATTGAAGATAATAAAAAAATAAGAGGTAATTCTCAAAAAGATGAAGTTAAAGATAAGCACTATGATTTTTCTAATGTATATTTTATTGAATCAGAGTGTAATTCTAATTTAAGAATTGAAAGAGCTATAGAAAAAGAATTTTCACTAAGTCCAAATATTGATAAAATGAATTACTTATATAATAGAATAAAAATTAATAATACATCCAAATATCAATTGATAGCATATTTAGAAGGACCTAAATTTTGTAGTCCAAAAGGAGGAACCTTAGTAATAATAGAAGAAAAAAATAATAATTACGTAGTAACATCAAAAATTAGAGATATATTCCCTCCTATTATAGTATCTGAAAATATGAGTAGTGGGTATAATGATTTAATAGTCAGATTAATAAAAAATGATAAATATGAGTTTAGAGTATTAAAGTATAATGGTAATTCTTATCCTATGAACCCATTTGATGGATATAAATTACAATCAGGAATAAAGATAAAAGGAATATCTGTAATATCAGATGACTTGTTTTATAAAAGAGGAATAGAATATTAAGAAGGAGCTGTTATTACACAGCTCCTTGTACTATTTTATAGAAAATAATCTTTCAGCAGATAAATCACCACAGTGAGGGCAAGTTGTATCAATAGGACCATCCCCTGCGCAATCCTCACAATAGATATCATAACAATGTGTGCATTTATATACTACATCCCCTTTATTTGTATTACCACAATTAGGGCATTCACTTTCATCGTATATAATAAGAATTTAATCCTCCGTTTATTATTTTAATTCTATAGTATTTTCTAGGTTAACTTTAAAAGCTTCTCCAGGATTCATTAGAATATGACCAGAAGAATATGGTTTTCCATCTAAAGTTATTACAACATTTTCAACATTGTAGTAGCTTCCAAATGTATTACATATTGCAGTAATATTACGAGATTCAGCACCAGAACCTAAATTTTGAGAACCTATAAAGTTTGAAGAAAAGTCTAAGGTGATTGTTGAGTTTTCATTATTTAAATTTGTAGAATTTAAAATAATATCACTAGCAAGTGAAGGTGGTATTTCAGAGTTAGGAGATTTTTTTAACTCTTCGACTAAAGCAATAGATGCATCATCATTAACTTTTATATTTGTATTTATGTATACAATTTTATCTGATACAACATCATAAAAATATATCTTTGCCACTTCTTTTTTCTCAGTATCTTCTTCAATGTCTTTTTCAGTAGTTGCTTCAGAATTACTAGAATTATTTTCTTTAGCGCTTGTACTATCATTATTTATTGAAGTTGAATTATTAACTTTGTTTTCTTCCTGTTTTTGAGCCTCATCAGAACTTGAACAAGAAATTAAAGAAAAAGGTATAAATAATGATAATAATATTGCTAATATGTTTTTTTTCATCAATACTCCTCCTTATTAAAGTAAATTAATATGTCATTAATAAGATTATTATAGCATAATATGAAAATTGCTACAATTTACATAAATTAATGAAATTTAATTATGTTTGAAAAAAACATATAAATAGCATATAATATAAAACATCGGCTTTTACATGATTTATTAAAGTCTAAATACCATAAAAAAGGAGAAATAAGTAATGCAAAAAACAACTGAGATAAAGAACGAAAGATGTTCAGAAATAATAAGTATTATTCAAGAGGTGTGTAAAAAGAACTTAAATGAAGAATACTTGTTTCTTGCAGAAAACTTATGTAAAGAAATATTTAAATTAGAGGACTCTAAATTAAATAAGGGTAAGGTCAATTCTTGGGCTTGTGGAATTGTACACTCAATAGGTATGATAAATGGGTTATTTACTAATAAATCTACTATAGATATGAAGGCTTCAGATTTTTATAAATTATTTGATGTAAGTAGTAGTACAGGCCTTTCTAAATCTAAAGAAGTAAGAAGTATGATAAATATTGATGAGGAAAAATGGTTAATATCTGAAAAGGAAGATGGAAATGATAAAGTTATTTCTGATTCTAATGATTCATGTGATATTATAGATAAAAAACACGATAATGAAGATGAACCTATTATTGAAGAAGATAAAGATTTAGTTGAAGCTAATAAAATAGCTAATGAAGCTTGGAACCAAAAAAACTTCAATAAAAAAGTTAAATTAGCAAAGGAAGCATTAAGTATAAGTGATAAATGTTCAGAAGCTTATATTATTTTATCTTATGATAATTCTATAAGCAAGGATGAACAAAAAAGATTATCTAATAAAGCTGTAGAAGTTGCAAAAGAAGTTATAGGTGAAGAAAACATAGATAAATTTATAGGTAAATATTTAGACTTAGAAATAACAAAGTCATATTATAGTGCTAAATATAGACTTGGTAATTTACTATGGAGTATTAATGAAAGAAAAGAAGCAATACAAGAATTTACAGAATTATTAAGATTATGCCCAGAAGATAGGCTGTTAATAAGAGGAGTTTTACTTTCTTGGTTAATTGCTGAAGGCTTAGATAAGGAAACAGAGAACATATTATCAATGTTTAAAGATGATTATCTATCAGCAACTAAGTTTTCAAAAGCACTTTACTTATTTAAGTTAGGTAAAGTAGAAGAGGCTGAAAGAGCTTTAAGAATAGCTAATGCATCAAACCCTTTTATTGTTAGTTATATTACTAAGCAAAAAAGACTTCCAAAGGTTCAACCTGAATTAAAAAGTTTAGGATCAGAAGAAGATGCTATTTACTATGTTAGAAATGCAGAAGTTGCATGGGACTCTGTAAATGGAGCTAGAAATTGGGTAAGGGAAATAAAGAATAAACTTTAAAGTACTATATTAAAATACACCTCAAATGTTATAAGTAAAGATATAACATTTAGAGGTGTATTTTTTAATTATTTTTATTATAAATATTAATTAAATTTGTAAGAAGTTTATTATAGCCCTCTTTTGAATAAAAAGAAGATGGCATATTATCTTTATTTAATAAGAATTCAATATTTTCAACTTGGTTATTAAAGAATAGAGAATATATCTTTTTGTAATAAATATTATTAAGTCCATTAAGAACTTTTATAGAAATTTCCTCATTAGGAGAAAATGAATTATTTAAACCCTTTTTATATATAAAGAAATATAGCATTGATATAGAGGTCTTTTCAATTTGCCTATAGTCAAATAATTTTATATTATCAAAGTCTTTTTCTAATGTATTAAAAAACTCAGTAGTAGATGGATGCAAAGCAAAAATATCTTCATTTAAATGACTTATTATTGAATTTGTATAGAAAGATAGATTATTTAAAAAATTCCATAGATCATTTACATCAAAGTGTTCTATTACATTATTTTCTGATATCTCCATATGCATATCAGTCATTATTACTTTTGTTTTATAAGAAACCTTTCCATTTCCACAAATAGTATAATTTCTAATTACATCAAATGCTATTCTTGTATCTTCTTTAGCTCCAATTGCATATTTTCCATCAGTATTAAAAAAATTAATAGTAGAAATTGAAAAGTGAATTAATGAAACTAAGGCTAAATAGGAATATGATATTTCACTAACCCCTACTGAAAATAATATAACAAAGATAACAAAATCAAAAATTGGACCAATCCAAAAGTATAGTCTTAATTTTGTTAATAAAATATTGTATTCTAGTTTCGAATATAAATTAATTGAATTAAAATGCAATCTACTAGTATAAAAACTATCAGATGGAAAATCAATCTTAAACTTATACTTGGAATTATCTTTGTATATATTAAAAGGAATTAGGTAAAAACTAGTAGCTTTAAATCCTAGTATTAAGGAAGCTATATAATGAAGAAATTCATGAAAAAATAAAATACAGTATTCAATAAGAATAATTTTTAAAGCTATAATTAAATAACTCATAAGCATCTTTCCTATATATTAATCTTATTAATTAATATACTTTTATAATATTAAAAAGTGTCTATTTTTATAAATATATTATCTTAATAAAATAATTTTATATGATATAATAAATAAGCAACTTTAAAAATAGAGGAGAAAAAAATGAATATACAAATTTTTGGGAGAAAAAAATGTTTTGATACAAAAAAAGCAGAAAGATATTTTAAAGAAAGAAAAATTAAATTTCAATATATTGATATAGACTTAAAAGGATTGAGCAAAGGGGAGCTTAATTCTGTTAAGAGAAATATTCCAATAAATGAGCTTATTAATATAAAAGCTAAAGAATATAAAAGTCTTAACTTAGATAAAATAAGAAGCACAGAAATGAAGGAAGAAATTCTTCTTAATAATCCTAAGTTGTTCAATTCTCCAATTGTAAGAAATGGTAATTTAGCCACATTAGGATATAAAAAAGAAGTTTGGGATAATTGGGAATAATAAAGACAGGTGAACTAATGATTAAGATAAAAATACAAAGTTATAAGAATGATAAGTTAACTTTTAAAATTAATATAAAAGATGATGAATTAAATAAATACAAGTTTTTAAAAAGAGCATTAATAGAAGGAAAACAAATAAAAGGAAACTTCAACTATGAAATTCCATTAAGATTTTTAGTTCCTATAGTGAATAATATAGATAAGAAAAATATATATATAGATAGATATAGTAAATTAGAATTTCTAGAGTTTTATGATGAGTTTGAGGAAAAATATTATTCAAGTTTAACTGCTACTCCAAAGTTTATGAAAATATGGAGACAAGAAAAGTGTCCATATATATTTAAAATTAAAATTAATCCTAATACATTAGAATTAAGTAAAGAAGTAGCATTTAAAAAAGTAAATATAAAGTTTGAATCTATATTATAAAAAAGAATCAAAGCATATGCTTTGATTCTTTTTTATAATTAATGAAGGAGATGAATTTATATGGATTAGCTAAAAAAGCTAATAGCTAATATAGTATATGAGAAAAAATTAATTGGTGATACTAATTTTGGTACTTTATACAATTAAAATAATAATTATTTCATTGTATAATTAAGGTATTAAATACTAAGATATGGAGGTTTATATGGACGAAACTTATAGTTATGGAAGAGGTTCCTTTAAAACAATAAATGATGGAAATGAGTTAAGTTGGGTTATAGGGAATGGTATAGGAGGATTTGCTAATTCAACTGTAGCTGGTGGTAGTGCAATTCTACATCATGGATATTTAATAGCTGCTTTAAACCCACCTGTAAATAGATATTTAATTCTTAATAGAACTCAAGAAGAAATTAACATTAATAATAGAAATTATGATTTAACATCACAAAATTACATAAACACATCAAAAAATGGGCATCAATACTTAGAAAAATTTATATTTGATTTTATTCCAGAATATAGGTATAGAGTTGAAGATGTGCATATTAAAAAGACAATATCTATGGATTATGGTTATAATACAGTAGCTGTTTGTTATGAGATTGAAAATGGTATAGATGATATAAATTTTAAAATAGTACCTGTCTTTAATTATAGACCATCAGGAGAAGCTATAGAAAAATCAAAGTTAAATTTTGATGAAGATGTAAAAGAAAATAGGATAGTATTAACTCCAAGGGAAAATAAAGATATACGTATTATTTTTGAAGCTTCAGAAGGTGAATTATACGATAGAAGATTAATTTCTTCAAATATAAGTACTCCAAATTATTTATATGAAGAAAATAATTATTATAATATTGAAAATAGAACTGGATTTTTAGGCTTAGATAACCACTATACACCTTATGAAATAAATGTAAATATAAAGGCTAATGAAACAAAAAAAATGTACGTAATATGTACTATAGAAAAAGAAGTAGAAAAAGATGGATTTCAAATTGAAGCAGACTATAAAGATAGGGGTAATAAATTAGTTTTGCAAGCTGGCTATAAAGAGAATTTTGGTAAAAACTTAATTAAAGCTGCAGATCATTTTATTGTAAAAAGAAATAGTACAGGGCTTAAGACTATATTGGCAGGATATCCTTGGTTTACTGATTGGGGAAGAGATACAATGATAGCCTTTGAAGGATTAGTATTATGTACAAAGAGATATAAGGATGCTAGAGAAATATTAGAATCTTTTTCCAAGTATGTAAGAAATGGACTAGTTCCAAATTTATTTCCAGATGAAAATACCGAACCTCTATATAATACCGTAGATGCATCTCTTTGGTATTTTCAAGCTGTATATAAGTATTTACAGTATACAGGAGAAGAGGAAGACTATAAATTTATAGAAGAAAAGATATATGATAAATTAGTTGAAATTTTTAACGCATATTCTACTAAAACATTATTTTCTATTAGTATGGATGAAGATGGACTTATATTTGCAGGTTCTGGCTTTGATCAAGTAACTTGGATGGATGTAAGAGTAGGAGATTTAGTAGTAACACCAAGACATGGAAAACCGGTAGAAATAAATGCCTTATGGTATAATGCCTTATGTATTATGAATGAATTAAGAATCAAATTTAGTAAAGAAGATTTAGGATATAGTAAGCTAGCAGAAAGAGTAAAAATAAACTTTGAGAAGAAATTTTGGAACGATGAAATGAAATGTTTATATGATGTTATAGATGAAAAAGATGATAAAATAAGACCTAATCAAATATGGGCAGTATCACTACCTTTTTCTATTTTATCAAAAGAAAAAGAAAGAGATATAGTTAATACAGTATATAAACATTTATACTCAACTTATGGCTTAAGATCATTATCTTTTATGGATAAAGAATATAAAGGAAAGTATATTGGTAAACTTATTAATCGAGATTTAGCATACCATATGGGGACTACTTGGAGTTTTTTAATTGGACCATTTATAACAGCTTATTTAAAGGTAAATGATTATAGTAATAATTCAATAAATAAAGCTAAAGAAATGCTATCTGTATTTGAAGATCATATGAGAGATGGATGTATTAATGGAATAGCTGAAATATTTGATGGGGATTTTGCTTCTACTAGTAGAGGATGCTACACACAAGCTTGGGGTGTAGGAGAAGTATTGCGACTTTATAGTATTCTATATGAAAAATAAATATTCATAAGTAGCTTTTCATGGTATTATATTATAAGCTACTTATGAAAGGATAGAAAAATGAAGAAATTAATAAGTTATTCTAATTTGATATTTACTATTTCAATAGGTATATTTATCTACGGAGCTTATAAAATAATTACTCTTAGACAAATGCTTCCTGCTGGAGTATGTCCTATCGATGATAATAGACCAATATTATTTGTAGGAATTTTCTTTATGATATTATCAATAATAATATCATATATTGAAGATAACAGAGCAAAGAAAAAAATACTAGATTAAGATAATTGTATCAAAATGATAATCTTTATTAATATGATACAAATTAAGTATCAACAGATGTTTAGAGTATTAAAGCTGTATAATTTATCATTATAATATTTTAATTATAGAAGCAATTTTATGTAGAATTAAAATATATATAGTATTTACAATATTAAGAAGAGTGTCTAAGGTTTTGGCATATTTATTGCTTAAATAATATGTGAAACTTTAGAGCTCTTTTTAGTTTCAAAATAATTTTGAAACATATAATTATCTAAAAATAAATTTAAACGATTACTTATGGTGTAAGGATTAGGGTTATTATCAATTTGAGAATATCTTTTCAAATTGATAATAATGTATTCTCGAGTGATGTGTTAAGTTTATACTTTAAATTTACATGAGGGGGAATATCATGGTAGAAGTAGAAAAAAAGAAAGTTAAAAGTGATTCAATATTTGATGTAAATGGCGTACCTAGTATAAAAAAAGCCATGCCATTATCTTTGCAACACTTACTAGCTATGATAGTTGGAAATGTTACTCCAGCCATTATAGTTGCTGGGGTTACAGGAATGAATGTTAGCGATAAGACATTATTAGTTCAATGTTCTTTATTTATGGCTGGTATTGCTACTTTAATGCAATTATATCCTATATGGAAACTAGGATCAGGTTTACCTGTAGTTATGGGAGTAAGTTTTGCTTATGTACCAACCTTAACAGCTATTGGCTCTGCTTATGGAATTGAAGCGATTTTTGGTGCCCAATTAATTGGAGGGATAGCTGCAATAATAGTAGGTGCGTTTATTAAACCACTAAGAAAATTATTTCCACCATTAGTTGCTGGAACTGTTGTCTTTACAATTGGATTATCATTATATCCAACAGCCATAAAATATATGGCAGGAGGAGCATCAGCAACAGATTTTGGATCGCCAATAAATTGGACAATTGCAATGGTTACTTTAATTGTAGTATTGTTCTGTAATCATTTTACAAAGGGCTATGTTAAATTAGCATCTATATTAGTAGGAATAATAGTAGGATATATATTTTCTATTTTTATAGGAAGAGTAGATTTTTCTGCAATTTCATCAGCAGGATGGATACAAGTACCAACTCCATTACATTATGGAATGAAGTTCGTACCTTCTGCAATTATATCCATGGTTATTATTTATATTGTTAATTCTGTTCAAGCAGTAGGAGACTATTCAGCTACAACAGAAGGAGGATTAAGTAGGGACCCAAAAGATGATGAATTATCTGGTGGTATAATGGCAAATGGGGTATCAAGTATAATAGGTGCATTTTTAGGAGGCCTACCTACAGCAACATATAGCCAAAATGTTGGCATTGTTGCTATGACAAAGGTTGTAAGCAAATATATAATTATGCTTGCTGCTGTATTTATGTTAATATCAGGATTTATACCTAAGTTTGGTGCATTAATTACTACAATCCCACAAAGTGTTTTAGGTGGTGCAACAATTATAGTATTTGCAATGATAACCATGACAGGTATAAAAGTAATTATAAAAGATGAACTTTCTAGTAGAAATATAAGTGTTGTTGGACTTTCAGTTGCACTTGGAATGGGTATAACTCAAGTACCAGGAGCATTAGATGTTTTCCCAAGTTGGGTAAATATGGTCTTTGGAAGTTCACCAGTAGTTATTAGCACAATTACTGTAATAGTATTAAATTTGATATTACCAAAGCAAACTTTAGAAGAAGAAGAAAATGAGAGAAGTAAAATAGAAAGTTAATAAGTGTTGTTTAAATATAGTAATTACCAAAGAGGGTAAGAATAAAGATGTTATCAAAATGAGAAATTCAAATTGATAATTATCAGATATTCTCGAGTGATGTATTGAATTTTAATAATCTACATGAGGGGGAATATAATAATATGATACAAATAGGAAAAAGAACAGAGAGAAATACTTCAGTTTTTGATTTAGATGGTATACCACCATTAGAAAAAGCATTACCATTATCACTTCAGCACTTACTTACTATGATAGTTGGAAATGTAACACCTGCACTAATAGTTGCAGGAGCAACAGGTGTTGGAGCAAAGGAAACTACTCTTTTAGTACAGGCATCCTTTTTAATTGCAGGATTAGCAACATTAATGCAGTTATATCCGCTTTGGAGAATAGGATCTGGATTACCAATGGTAATAGGTGTAAGTTTTACTTATGTACCAACTTTAATAGCCATAGGTGCTAGTTACGGTATAGAAGCTATTTTTGGAGCACAATTAGTAGGGGGATTAGTAGCTATATTATTTGGTGCTTTTTTAAAGCCTATGAGAAAATTATTTCCACCATTAGTTGCTGGAACTGTTGTATTCACAATAGGATTATCTTTATATCCAACAGCAGTAACTTATATGGCAGGTGGTTCTGGTGCTGTTGATTTTGGCTCACCTATTAATTGGATGCTAGCTATAATTACGCTAATTGTTGTTTTATTTTGTAATCACTTTACTAAAGGATATTTTAAACTAGCATCAATTTTAATAGGAATAATAGTTGGTTATATTGTTGCAGCTGTTTTAGGAAAAGTAGATTTTTTACCACTTGTTGAGGCATCATGGGTTCAAGCGCCTACGTTGTTACCATTTGGAATTAAGTTTGTACCTTCAGCAATAATAGCTATTAGTGTAATATACATAGTCAATTCTGTTGAGGCTGTTGGAGATCTTTCAGCTATAACAGAAGGAGGACTTAGTAGAGATGCAAAAGATACAGAAATATCTGGTGGTATAATAGCAAGTGGTGTAGCAAGTTCATTAGGAATTTTATTTGGAGGGCTACCAACTGCAACTTATAGTCAAAATGTTGGAATAGTTGCCATGACAAAAGTTATTAGTAAGTTTATAGTAATGTTAGCAGCTACATTTATGCTAATTGCTGCTTTTATACCTAAATTTGGTGCGTTGATGACAACAGTACCACAAAGTGTTTTAGGTGGAGCAAATATAGTAGTATTTGCAATGATAACAATGACTGGTATTAAGATAATTATTAAAGATGAATTATCAAGTAGAAATGTTAGTGTAGTAGGTCTTTCAGTTGCTCTAGGAATGGGAATAACACAAGTTCCAGGTGTTTTAGATGCTTTTCCAAGTGGAGTAAGTATGGTTTTTGGAAGTTCACCTGTTGTAATAACTACTATATCAGTAATACTATTAAATTTAATATTACCAAAGAAAACAATAGAAGAAGAAGAAATTGAGAGAAATGCTATAGAAAGTTAACATAATTTATATTGAGATTTTTAGTAATAGTTTAATAATAAAATTTACATTTAAAATTAGAAAATTAATAATAAATAGAAGCTCCACTAGGAGTTTCTATTTAATTATAAAAGAATTGATAATGCATTATAAATAATTAATATATTGTGGCATATAAATTGCTTTAAATATTTAAGTAAAACAAATATTTATGCAAAAGCAAAATGAGGTGTTTAGATATGTCATCTATATTAAAAGAGATTCAAAGTGCGGTAATGAGATATATAAATATTGTTGAAAAAATATTAAATGTAGATGTTGAAGTAGTTGATGATAATTTAATTAGAATAGCGGCTACAGGTGCATATAAAAATAGAATAGATAAAGATATATCCAAACAAGGATATGCATATAGAGAAGTATTAAAAAGCGGAGAATTTAAAGCTATAACAGAACCAGGGAAAGATAGTATATGTAGAAATTGTATAAAAAGAGGAAGTTGTGAAGAATTATTTGAAATGAGTACTCCTATAAAATTGCAAGGAAAAATAATAGGGGTGCTAGGATTAGTTTGTTTTAATGAAGAGCAAAAAGAGCAAATACTTAATAAGTTTGAGAATTATAAAGCTTTTATGGAACAGATAGCAGAATTTATTAGTAATTCTGCTTATGAAAATCTTCAAAGAAAAAGAGAAGATATAGTATTAAAGTCATTAAATTTAATTATTGATAAAATGGATCAAGGAGTAATGGTCTTAAATAAAAATAATAAAGTAACTCATATTAATTCAAAAGGTGTTGAATTAATTAAACAGGTAGATAATTTTTTTGCATCAAGTGTAGTAATTGAGAATACTGGTGATAGTTTATTTCAAATGGAAATATATAAAGTTTCTATAGGCAATCAAACTTTCCAATTTATAGGTAATATTTTTCCTATGGAATTAAATGATAGCCAGTTCGATAAAATATTTATATTTAGAGATTACAAGGGATTTAGAGATAATATATCAGAATATACTAATATAAAAAATACTATAAAGACTGAAAATATTTTAGGACAAACTAAAATAATGCAAGATTTGAAAAGTAAAGTGAAAAAGATAGCTTTATCAACATCAACAGTGTTAGTTACAGGTGAAAGTGGAACTGGAAAAGAAGTATTTGCAAGAGCGATACATAATGAAGGTAATAGGAAAGCAAAAGCTTTTGTTGCAATAAATTGTGGTGCTATACCAGATACTTTATTAGAAAGTGAATTATTTGGATATGTTAAAGGGGCATTTACAGGTGCTGACCCTATGGGGAAAATGGGGAAGTTTGAACTTGCAAATAAAGGAACAATTTTCTTAGATGAAATTGGTGATATGCCAATTTATCTACAAACAAAATTATTAAGAGTACTACAAGAGAGAAAAATAACGAGAGTTGGCTCAAATAAGGAAATTGATATAGATGTAAGAGTTATTGCAGCCACAAATAAGAATTTGAAAGAATTAATAAAAGAAAATAAATTTAGAGAAGATTTATTTTATAGATTAAATGTTATACCTTTTGATATACCACCTTTAAGAGAGAGGATAGAAGATATAGAATTATTAATTGAATTTTTTATTTACAAATATACGAATCTGTTAGATAAAAGTTTTGAAAGTATAGAGATTACAGAAGAAGTAAAAAAAGCTTTTTATAGATATAGCTGGCCAGGAAATGTTAGAGAATTAGAAAATACTATTGAGTTTATAGTTAATATGATAGGTGTAGATGGAATAATAGATAAAGATGTTATACCAAAGAATATACTTTTAAGTGAAAAAGTAGAAAAAACTTTAGATAGAAGTGATATTATTCCTCTGAAAGAATTAGAAGAAATGGAAATAAAAAAGGCATTGGATTTTTATGGAGTAACTACAGAAGATAAAAAAATGATAGCTAAAAAGCTAGGCATTGGAATAGCAACATTATATAGAAAGATAGATGAATATAAGTTGCTAAAGTAGGTATTAATAATATTTTTATAACTAAATAAATAATATAAAAATATTATTTAAATATATATATAACAATTATAATATATCATTTGTAAACAGTTACAAAAAGATTATGGAGGTGTAAAATGAATTACAAAGTAATAGGAAGCAATGTAAATAGAATTGATGCTGTTGCTAAAGTTACAGGTAAGGCAAAATATGTTGATGATATTTTTGAAAGGGACATGCTAGTTGGTAAAGTTCTAAGAAGTCCTTATGCACATGCTAAAATAATCAACATAGATGTTAGTGAAGCACGTAAATTAGAAGGGGTAGAGGCTGTAATTACTTATAAAGATTTACCAAAAATTAAATTTGCTACAGCAGGACACCCATGGTCCTTAGATCCAAGCCATAGAGATATTGAAGATAGATATATATTAACTGATAAAGCTAGGTTTTATGGAGATGCAATAGCAGCTGTTATAGCAGTTGATGAAGTAATAGCAGATAGAGCATTAAAGCTTATTAAAGTAGAATATGAAGTTTTGCCTAATATTATAAAAGCTGAAGATGCAATTAAAGAAGGTGCCCCAGCAATACATGATGAAAGACCAAACAATATTTTAAGTGAAATGGGTTCAGAATCAGGAAATGTGGAAGAGGACTTTAAAAATGCTTATAAAATTTTTGAAGATACTTTTGAAACAAGTATAGTACAACATTGTCAAATGGAAAATCATAGTGCTTATGCTTATGTAGATGGAGAAGGAAGAATAGTAGTTGTATCATCAACACAAATACCACATATAGTAAGAAGAGTTGTAGGACAAGCATTTGGAATCCCTTGGGGAAGAATAAGAGTAATAAAACCTTATGTTGGTGGTGGATTTGGTAATAAGCAAGATGTAGTTTTGGAACCGCTAACAGTAGCAATGAGTCTAGCTGTAAATGGAAGACCAGTTAGATATGCATTAAATAGAGAAGAATGCTTTATTGATACAAGAACTAGACATGCAATGAAATTAAAATTTAAAACTGCAGTATCTAAAGAAGGAAAGCTACTTGGTCTATCTATAGATAATTTAGTTAATAACGGAGCTTATGCATCTCATGGACACTCTGTTACTATGAGTGCTGGTAGTAAGTTTAGACCATTATATAATTTCAACTCCATTAAGTATAAACCTAAAACTGTTTACACTAATTTACCATCAGCGGGTGCAATGAGAGGTTATGGCGCACCACAAATGTTTTTTGCAATTGAAAGTCATGTAGAAGATATAGCAAGAGAATTAAATATAGATCCAATTGAATTTAGATTAAATAATTTAATTAGTGAGGGATATGTAGAGCCAGTTAGTAAAAATATAGCTAGAGCATTTGCGCTACCTGAATGTATTCAAAAAGGAAAAGAACTTATAAATTGGGATGAAAAGAAGAAAAATAATAGAAATCAAAGTGGAGATAAAAGAAGAGGCGTAGGAATGGCATGCTTTAGTTATTTCACTGGAACACATCCAGTTGCTTTAGAGCCTGCTGGAGCAAGAATAGTAATGAATCAAGATGGATCAGTACAATTACAAATTGGAGCAACAGAAATAGGACAAGGTAGCGATACTGTATTTGGACAAATGGTTGCAGAAGTACTAGGAATACCTTTAGATATGGTACATGTAATAAGTAATCAAGACACTGATATAACACCATTTGATACAGGTTCCTATGCATCAAGACAAAGCTTTGTATCTGGTGCAGCTGTTAAAAAGGCTGCTTTAGAAGTGAAAGATAAGGTGTTAGAATTTGCAAGACATAAGTGTGGATTAGAAAAAGAAGCATTAGATTTAGAAAACTGTAATGTTGTTGAGAAAATACTAGGTAGAACAGTTTGTTCACTTGAAGAAGTTGCTATGGAATCATATTATGATAGGATAAAATATGCTCCTATTACAAGTGATACTTCAGTTAATGTAAGAGTTAATTCAATAGCATATGGAGCAACCTTTACAGAAGTAGAAGTAGATATGAAAACTGGAAAAATAGAAATTTTAGAAATTTATAATGTGCATGATTCAGGAATAATATTAAACCATAAATTAGCTGAAGGACAAGTAGATGGCGGAGTTAGTATGTCATTAGGATATGCTCTATCAGAGCAAATGTTATTTGATGAGAAGACAGGAAAGCCATTAAATAATAATTTACTAGATTATAAGCTTCAAACAATAATGGATACACCTAAAATAGGATCTGCATTTATTGAGAAGTTTGAACCTGCAGCAGGATTTGGACAAAAGTCTCTTGGTGAAAATACAACAATATCACCAGCACCAGCAATACGTAATGCAGTTTTAGATGCGACAGGAGTTGCTTTTAATAGAATTCCTATGAATCCTCAGTCAGTTTTTGAAAAATTTAAAGAACTTGGACTAATATAAGGAGGAAGAAAAATGTACGATATAGAAAATATTTACCAACCTAAAACATTACAAGAAGCATTAGATATTTTAGATAATAAAGACAACTTAGTAATTATAGCTGGTGGAACTGATGTATTAATTAAATTGCATCATGGAGAGCTTTGCGGAAGTGAACTTCTAAGTCTTAGAGATATAGAAGATTTAAAAGGAATAAATATCAATGAACAAGGTGATATTGAAATTGGTTCAATGTCTTCATTTAGTGATATTTTTAGAAGTGATATTATAAATGAAAATATTTACTCTTTATCAGAAGCAGCTGTTTCTATGGGAGGGCCACAAGTAAGAAACATGGCGACAATAGGAGGGAATGTGTGTAATGGTGCAGTTTCAGCAGATAGTGCGACTACATTATTTGCCTTAAATGCAGAACTCTTATTAAAAACAAAAAATGGAGAAAGAATTATTCCAATTAAAGAATTTTATTTAGGACCAGGGAAGGTAAGTATCCTTCCAAATGAAATATTGATAAAAATAATAATTAGAAAAGATGATTACGTAGGTTACAAAGGTAACTATATAAAATTTAGTAATAGAAAAGCTATGGATATTGCAATGCTTGGAGTGTCAGTATCTGCTTATATAGAAAATAATATATTTAAGGATATAAGAATAGCACTAGGTGTTGCAGCACCTACGCCAATAAGATGTATACAAGCAGAAGAATTTGCTAAGGGTATAGAAGTTAATATGGAGAATATTACTGAAATATCAGAAAAGGCTTTATTAGATGCAAAACCTAGAAATTCTTGGAGAGGATCTAAAGATTTTAGACAACATTTAATAAAGGAATTAACTAAGAGAGGAATTATAGAAATAATTAAGAGAACTGGAGGCGTAGTTAATGAATAGTGAATATATGAAGAAAATATTATTAATAATAAATGGAAAAAAGCATAATGTAGAAGTAGATATAAGAGAAACGCTTTTAGATGTGTTAAGAGAGAGATTACATTACACAGGAGTTAAAAGAGGATGTTCCGTAGGAGAGTGTGGTGCTTGTACTGTATTAGTTGATGGGTTACCAATTGATTCATGTATATATATGGCTGTATGGGCTGATGGAAAAGAAATTTTAACTGTAGAAGGATTAGAAAAAAATGGAGAACTTTCAAAGGTACAACAAGCATATATAGATGAAGGTGCTGTACAATGTGGATTTTGTACTCCGGGATTAGTCCTTACAACTACATCTCTTGTAAATAGTGGGAAGAAGTATAGTGATGAAGAAATAAAGAGAGAAATATCAGGACATTTATGTCGTTGTACAGGATATCAAAAAATATTTAATGCTACGAAGAAATCATTAGAAGAATAAATTATAAATGCTAATTTAAAGAGGTTAATTAATTGAATTTGGAGGGGTTATTATGAAAAATACCTTATTAATAAAAAATATTAAAGCTTTAGTAACCTGTGATAAAAATGATAATTTATTAGAAAATGTTAATATGTATATTGAAAATGGAGTTATAAAATATATAGGAAATGATATATTTGAAGCAGAAGAAGTTATAGATGCTAAAAGTATGTACGTATACCCAGGACTTATAAATAGTCACCATCATCTTTTTCAAACATTTACTAGAAACTTGCCACAAGTTCAAAATATGGAGCTTTTTGATTGGTTAACTACACTAT
>JAEZAL010000355.1 GCA_023427705.1 Bacillota bacterium
ACTTTATAATATTTCATATAGTAATATATTATTAAAGTAATAACTGTATGCATGGGATAATGCTATTTATATATGTACATTAAAATCATTGGCTATAAAATATAAGATTAGTAGCAAAATTTTAGGATATATATTATTATACATTTAATTAAAATTTGTCATAATAATATATATCCTATTCTTTTATGAAAACATATCTTTTCTGTATAGTAAGTAAGCAGTACCAATGGTCAATATTAATGTTATTATCATAGTTATCTCGAAACCATATTCATTGTGAATAAGAGGCATTCTAATGAAATTCATACCAAATATACCACCAATAACAGTAGGTATTGCCATTAAAATTGTAACTGATGCCAGAACCTTCATCACTATATTTAAGTTATTAGAGATAACTGATGCAAAGAAATCCATAGTACTAGCAAGTATGTTACTGTATATTTCAGTCATTTCAATAGCTTGTTTATTTTCTATTATTACATCTTCCAGTACATCTTGGTCTTCTTCATACTTTTGCATTAAATCTAATTTTAACATTTTTTCTAATGTAATTTCATTTGCTTTAAGGGAAGTAGAAAAATAAACTAAGGATTTTTCTAAGGAATGAAGTTGTATTAATTCCCTATTTTTCATAGACTTATGTAATCTTTTTTCTATCATTAAGCTTTTTTTATCAATTTGTCTTAAATATACTAAATAAGAATTAGATATTCTACTTAGTATTTGTAATATAAACCTAGATTTCTTAAAAGTAAAAAATGATTTAACTTTACTGTTTATAAAATCAGTTAATATTCTGCTATTTTTTAAGCAAACAGTAATTATTTGTTTATCTGTATGGATAATAGCTAAAGGGTAGGTATCATAAGTTAATGAATTATCCTCCATTTCAGTGAAAGGTATATCCACTATTACTAATAAACAATTATCTTCTATATCTATACGAGAGGTTTCCTCATCATCCAAAGGAGCTTTTAAAAAGGAAAGAGGTACACCAGTCTTTTTTGATATTAAAATTAGTTCTTCATCTGAGGGCGCAATTATATTTATCCAACATCCTGGCTCTATGTTATCTAAAACATTTAGTGAAGGATTATTTTCACCAGCGCTTTTATATATTTGTATCATTATTAAACCTCCTTAAACAGATATCAAAGATAATTATACTATTTATAATTGATTTTGTGACAATATTACTGAATTTTATTGATAAAATTTAAATTAGAGATAAATAAAGAAATTCATAGTAATATTGCATACGGAGAATGTAAATTATCATAACTTTTAAAAACACTAAAAATATAATGATTATTAATTAAATACAAATATGGTCAAATTTAATAATACCTAGTATAATCTGAATATTGTTGATTACAATGAAGTAATATCGCAGTGGGGGATAAATTAAAGATATGATGCACAGAGAAATTGTTGTAAAAAAGAGGATACCAGTTATAACAATGCTTTTATTTTTTATAACAGCTATTCTTTATATAATTGAAGCTATAGAAAGATCAAAATATAATCAACATATAATAGGATATACTTTTAATGTTGTATTAATACTTATTGGAGTACTTTTAGTAGCAAAAGAAATTAGAAGTTGTTTTGTTTCATATAAGTATGCAGTAATTGCAGACAAGCTAATAATTAACTTAATAAGCAATAGAGACGAAAAGAATTTAGAAAGCATAAGAATGTCTGATGTACTATTTATAGGAGAGAAATCAGAGTTACCTAAAGAATATCATAATACTAAAAGAACTAAGCATTATTTATGTAATAAAATAGGTTCAAAATCGTATTATTGTGTTTATAAAAATGGTGATAGAATACAAAAAATTAGATTCCAACCAAGTGATAAATTTGTTAGTAGAATAATTAAGCATGGAAAATTAAAGTGTGAATTAATTAGATAAAAAATAGGCTCTATACAGAGCCTATTTTTTATAAAATTCACTTTTAACTTCGGCTAATAGACTTTCTTTTGAGATAATATCATATCCTGTAAAGGCTAAAGCTAAGGCTGACTTCATAGCTTCTTTGAAAGCATAATCAGAAATTGTAGCTTTAGCAAAATCTTTAGTCCCATATCTAATACTTTCATGTTCTATAATAGAGAAGAATGGTTGGATACAAGGAACAGTCTTACTTACTATACCTAAACTTAATCCAGAATGAATATCTCTAGGTCCATCAATATTAATGATTCCAGTCTCTTTTAGATTATGACTAAATAATCTATTTAAAGTTCTGTTTGTTATTAGTTCTTCATTTTCTGGTTCATACAATGAAATTGAATATTGAACTCTTATAAGTTTAGATACATAAATAGCAATTTCTCTTAGTTTACTTTCTACTATTCGAGCAATATCCATTTCAGGTGCTCTTATATAAAACTTAGCTTCTGACTCTATAGGTAATAAAAGAGGAGTAAAACCTCCATTTGATAGTATCGAATTTACTTCTACATCATCTGGGAACCCTTTTAGTAAAGAATTTAGTATATTGAAATATAAAAGAATTCCATCTAAGGATGTATATGTGCCTTTATTTAAAAAACTAAGGCCACTATGTCCCATATATTTAATACTTAATGGAATAATTGCAGAAGAACTACCACTTTCAGAGGTTACAACATCAGGATGAGCAACTAATACTACATCAATTTCTTCAAATACACCTTGTTTAACCATTACAGATTTTGTACCACCTAAGTATTC
>JAEZAL010000095.1 GCA_023427705.1 Bacillota bacterium
CTCCCTTACCTTCCATAATACCAGGAATTTCTTTAAATTGTCTTCTTACTTCTACAACTATTTTTGAAGCAGCTCGTCCAACTGCATCCATTGTTTTTGCTGAGAATAAGAACGTTACCATTCCACCTATAAATAAACCTATAAGAACTTGTGGATTTAATATAGATAAATTAAATTCGAAATTTATTGAGCCATTTTTAACTATATTATCAATGGAATCTTTATAAGCTGCTATAAATGCAAGGGCTGTAAGCGCTGCTGAACCTATAGCAAAGCCTTTTCCTGTTGCTGCTGTTGTATTTCCTAGTGAGTCTAACGCATCTGTTCTCTTTCTAACCTCTGGATCTTGTTCAGACATTTCTGCTATTCCACCTGCATTATCAGCAATTGGACCATAAGCATCTGTTGCTAGTGTTATTCCTAAAGTAGAGAGCATACCAACTGCTGAAATTGCTATCCCGTATAAACCTAAGTTAAAATCTTGTGCTCCACCAGATAAGTTAAAGCTTATTAAAACTGATATTGACACTATTATAACTGGAATTGCTGTAGATGCCATTCCAAGAGAAAGTCCTCCTATTATAATAGTTGCTGGTCCAGTTTTGCTCATATCTGCTAAATTCTTTGTAGGCTTATAATTATCAGATGTATAATATTCTGTAAAGAATCCTATTAATATACCTGCTAATAGACCTGATAAGATACTAAAATACACACCTATATTTTCTGAACCTAACAATAATCTTACAATAAAGAAAGATCCTACCGCTACAATTATTGAAGATATATAAGTTCCTCTTCTTAAAGCACTTAGAAGATTTTTTTGACTTGCATCTTCCTTTGCACTAACAAAGAATGTTGAAAAAATAGATGCTAATACTCCTAATGCAGCTACTAATAAAGGAAGAACTGCACCATTTGTTGATAGTCCTGCTGCTACTGCTAAAGCGCAAGAAGATACTAATGAACCTATATAAGATTCATAAAGGTCTGCCCCCATCCCTGCTACATCTCCTACGTTATCACCAACATTATCTGCTATAACTGCAGGATTTCTAGGATCATCCTCTGGGATACCTATTTCTACTTTTCCTACTAAATCTGCACCAACATCTGCCGCCTTTGTAAATATTCCTCCACCAACTCTTGCAAATAATGCCATAGAGGAAGCTCCAATACCAAAAGTTAATATATTTGTAGTAACTTGAAGTAATCTTTCTGCTTCTGGTAAATCTCTATAATACCAATCTAAGAATAAATAACCTGATGCAATATAAAGTAAACCTAAGGATACAACTACTATACCTATTATAGAACCACTCTTAAAAGAAATCTTTAAAGCTCCATTTAAACTCTTTTTAGCAGCTGTTGTAGTTCTTGAATTTGCATTTGTGGCAACCTTCATTCCTATAAAACCACTAAGTCCTGATAAAAATCCTCCCACAATAAAAGAAAAAGGTACAAAAATTGAAACATATCCAAAAAAGCTCATAATTAAAAATATAACAAACATTAATATAAAGAATATTGCTACTCCTTTATACTGTCTTTTTAAATATGCATTGGCACCTTTTCGAATTTTGGCAGATATACTCTTAACTTTTTCTTCACCTTCATCTGCCTTCATAACTATATTCCCTTGATAAAAAGAAAAAAGTAAACCTAAAATAGATACTAGTAAAACTGAAAAGATTAAATTCATAAAAATTCCTCCCATCTATATAAAATAAAAATAAATATAAATAACTCTACTTTATAATATACGTCGAAAACTTTAAGAAATAACTTTAGCTCTTCTATTTTTTATCTTAGGTTTACTTAATAATGTTATTTATTTTTCTTTAGAGAATACTCTATTATCATATCAATAAATTCTGGATAGTTTATTCCCTTTTCAGATGCACTTTGAGGGAAAAGACTAGTTGCAGTCATACCAGGTAATGTATTTACTTCTAATACATAAGGCACCCCTTCTTCGGTTATTATCATATCAATTCTAGAATAAACTGAACATTTTAAAGCCTTATAGGTATCTAGAGCCATTTTCTTTACTTCTTCATATATCTTTGGCTCTAAATCTATAGGATAATGCTCTGCACCATTTGCTGAATATTTTTGTTCATAATCATAAAAATCAGTTTTAGCCTTTATAGCAAGAACTGGGAATAATTCATTATCGAATACAGGACATGTAATTTCATCTCCTTTAATGAATTCTTCTATCATAACTTCTTTATCCCATTTCAAGCCTTCTACAACTGCATGTTCTACATCTTCTTTTTTAGTTACTTTAAAAGTAGCAACACTTGAGCCACCATTTGTAGGCTTTATAAATACTGGATAACCCATTTCTTCAATTGCTTCATAATCTATTTCATCTACTGAAGATACATTTAACCATCTTGCAGTTCTAATATTTTTTGCCTTTAATACACTTTTAGTTAAATCTTTATCCATACAAAGAGAACTACTTACAGAGTCACATCCTGAATAAGGAATCCCTAAAGTATCAAGTACAGCTTGAACTGTTCCGTCTTCACCAAACTTTCCATGCAATGCAAGTAATGCAAAATCTAATCCTGATACTTTTTCTAATAAATCTTCCTTCTTATCTATAACAACTGGAATAACTTCATATTTCTCCTTATTAATATGTTCCATAATAGAGTTACCACTACTTAACGATACTTCTCTTTCTGAAGATATTCCTCCCATTAAAATTCCAACTTTCATATCTACTGTCCTCCAAAATTACAAATTTGCTATAAAACTCTTCATATTAATTATAGCACTATATAAAATATGATAAAAGTTTTAAAAACTTACAAATACCTTATAACTTTTTATATAAATTAAAATTCAGGCTAATATAACCTGAATTTTATTTCTTCTTAACTTCTTTTTTCTTAATCTCTTTATAATATTTACAATAATTAGTTAAATTACATATTTCACATTTTGGATTTCTAGCTATACAACATCTTCTTCCATGAAATATTAATAAATGATGAGTTAAACTCCATTCTCTTTTTGGAAGTTCCTTTTGAAGTTGCTTTTCAACCTCTAAGACATTGTCTGAATTAGCCATTCCTAATCTATTTGAAACTCTAAAAACATGTGTATCTACTGCAATAGAAGGAACTCCAAAAGCATTTGATAAAACTACATTTGCAGTTTTTCTTCCTGCTCCTGCTAAAGAAGTAATTTCCTCCATAGTTCTAGGAACTTCTCCATTAAACTTTTCTTTAAGTTGATTGCACATCATAATTAGATTTTTTGCTTTGCTTCTATATAATCCTATTTGCTTAATTCTCTCTTCAAGTTCTTCCACTGAAAGAGTTAAAAATGCATCTAAATCAGGATAATCTCTAAATAATGTTTCAGTAACTTCATTAACCTTCTTATCTGTTGTTTGAGCAGAAAGTATAGTAGCTACTAAAAGTTGAAATGGAGATTCATGATTTAATTCACATTTTGCATCTGGATAATCTTCTTTTAGTATATCTAAAATAGCTTTAGTTCTTTTTTTCATAAAACACCTACTTATATACTCCTTTATATTTTTCAGGTAGTAAGTTTGCTATTGACTTCATTATGTATTCCATACATCTGTCATCATATTCATGTTTATCTTCATCTTTTTCCTTAGTTGGTAGTGATATAGGATTTCCAAACTTAATATTTACATCTGCATGATTAAACTTTTCTCCTCCCATATCTCCATCTTTATTTATTGGAAGAAGAATTTCAGTTCCTGTCATTCCAATTGGAATTATAGTTGCTTTAGTAAGTCTTGCTATTAATAGTATGCCCCTCTTACCTTCTATCATTGCACCAGTTCTACTTCTAGTTCCTTCTGGGAAAATCATAAGATTTTCTC
>JAEZAL010000200.1 GCA_023427705.1 Bacillota bacterium
ATACAATATGCTATAATAAACAAACTTTACAAATGTAATAAAACAATATTAGGTGATTTTTATCAATGTGTTAACCCATATAATTTAAATACATTAGAAGATATGAGTGCATTATTCAATAATTCAAAGATTATAGAATTAAATAAAAGTTATAGATCATCATATGAGATTATTAATTTTGCTAGGAAAATTCAGCCATGTAAAATAGAAGCATTAGAAAGACATGGAGATGAAGCAGAAATAATTAAGTGTAATGATACAACTGATGAAATTGAAAAAATAAAAGTGCAGTTAAATAAATTTAAAGAAAGTAATTACTCTAATTTGGGGATTATTTGTAAGACTGAAAAGTTAGTAGATGAAATTTATAAACATTTATCTGAAGACTATGAAGTGAATGTTTTAAATAAGAATAGTTCAAAGTTTATCAATGGGATAACTATAACAACAGCTACTATGGCAAAAGGATTAGAATTTGATGAAGTTATGATTCCAAAAGTTAATAAAGAAAGTTATAAAACAGAATATGATAGAAGTTTATTATATATTGCTTGTACAAGGGCTATGCATAAGTTAATAATAACTTATAGTGGAGATTTAACTGTATTTTTATAGATGATAATAAAATAGGAAGTATTATAGTTTTATGAGTGATTAATGGTAACCGAAGTTCAAAAAAAGCAACAATACATAGTAGACCAGTTAGAATATTATAAAATTGTATAATATGAAAAGTTAAGTTATAACTTTTTTAATTATTATAATGGGAGTGAGTGATATAAATAAAACTTATAAAACAAGTGAAGTAGCTAAAATTATAGGAATACATCCAAATACTGTACGTATGTATGAGGATTTAGAGTTAATATCAAAACCTATTAGAAAAGCTAATGGTTATCGTGTATTTACAGAATTGCATATATATCAATTTAAGTTAGCACGTAAGGTTTTTGAAGTTGAAGTATTACAAAATGGATTAAGAAAAAAGGCCATAGCTATTGTTAAGATGCTAGCTAAACAAGATTTTGATGGAGCTATTGAATTAACAAAGCAGTATATTAAATCTATTAAAAAAGAGATTGATAATGCTAATGAGGCTGTAGATATTGCAGGTAAATTAATAAATGGATTAAATTATAAAAAAGACTTTAATTTAAAACGTAAAGAAGTTTCAGATTTGCTTGGAATATCTATGGATACTCTTCGTAACTGGGAGATGAATGGATTGGTGAATATTAAGAGAAAGCAAAATGGATATAGGGTTTACACTTATGAAGATATCCAACGCTTAAAGATTATTCGTTCTCTTAAATGTGGAAATTACTCTCTTTCTGCTATACTTAGAATGCTTAATAAATTATCAGATCATAATGAAGCTGATATTAATGAAGTATTAAATTCACCAGATGAAAATGAAGATATTATTTCAGTATGTGATAAGCTTATAATTTCTTTGAATTTAGCTATCAAAAATGCTGAGGAAATATTAGAAATGTTATATGAAATGAAAAGTAAATATTCAAACCATCCACTTTAACACCAGACTTTTGTTTGGTGTTATTATTTTTACATCAAACAAGAGGAGGATGTAAAAATGGATTATGCAATTAAGGTAGAGAAACTATCAAAAAGTTATCAAGATTATATAGCTGTAGATAACTTAAGCTTTGAAGTGAAAAAAGGAACTGTATTTGGATTACTTGGAGCTAATGGAGCAGGAAAGAGTACAAGTATTGAATGTATACTTGGAACTAAAAAGATAGATAATGGTGAAGTTTCAATACTAGGATTAAATCCAATAGCTAATCGTAAAGAGTTATTTGAAAGAGTTGGAGTTCAGTTTCAAGAAGCTAATTATCAAGAAAATATAAGAGTTGAAGAACTTTGTGAAGTGACAGCATCACTTTATAAAAATCCAGCTAATTATAAGGAGCTATTACAAAGATTCGGAATTGAAGAAAAAAGTAAAACTTTAGTAAAGGAGCTTTCAGGAGGACAAAAGCAAAGACTATTTATTATACTTGCACTTATTCCTAATCCAGAAGTAGTATTTTTAGATGAACTAACAACTGGACTTGATGCAAGAGCAAGAAGAGAAGTATGGCAAATATTAAAAGGCTTAAAAGAAATAGGTTTAACAATTGTGTTAACTTCACATTTTATGGATGAGGTGGAAGTGTTATGTGATATTATTTGTATTCTTAAAAAAGGGAAGGTAGTATTTCATGGAACAGTTGAAGAGGCTATTAAAGTAAGCCCTTATGAAAAATTAGAAGATACATATCTTTGGTATACAGATGAGGAGGTAATGTAATATGAAGTCATTTATTACAATGTTAAAAACAGAGTTGAAGTTATCATTAAGAGGAATGGACATGTTTATATTTGCTATATGTATGCCTATAGTTGTACTTGTAGCAATAGGAGTTATTTATGGAAGTAAACCTGCTTTTGAAGGTGCAAATTATACATTTTTAGAGCAATCATTTGGAGCAATAACAACTATTTCAATTTGTGCTGGAGGAGTTATGGGCTTACCTTTAGTAGTTTCAGACTATAGAAGTAAGCATATTTTAAAGAGATTTAAAGTAACACCTGTTGATCCAATAGTTATATTATTAGTACAAGTTACTATATATGCTCTATACTCTTTAGTATCTATGATTTCATTATTTTTAGTAGCTAAGCTTTTCTTTAAATTTAATATGCAAGGAAATATTTTAAACTTCATTTTAGGATGGCTACTTGTTATGATTTCAATGTTTAGTATTGGAATTATGGTTGGTGGTATAGCAAAAGATTCAAAAACTGCAGGAGTTATAGCAAGTGTGTTATATTTTCCTATGTTGATATTTTCGGGGGCAACAATACCATATGAGGTTATTCCAAATATAATGAAAAATATAGTAGATGTATTTCCACTTACACAAGGAATAAAAATAATAAAAGCAGCAATTTTAGGACAATCTGTTGAGAATATTATAATACCAATATTTATAATGTTAATAATAGCTGTTATTTGTTCAACAGTTGCAATTAAGTTCTTTAAATGGGAATAAAAATGATGCATTTATAGCTGTTATTACAAGTGTTAGTATAAAAATGGTTAAGAATGTTTTTGCTTGTGAAA
>JAEZAL010000265.1 GCA_023427705.1 Bacillota bacterium
CTCTTAGAATAGTTAAAGTTTTCTGGGGATTAGATGCTCAATTAGCTTATAAGAGACATTTCCCATCAATAAATTGGTTAAATTCATATTCATTATATGCAGATACAATAGATGCTTGGATGAATGAAGAAGTTGCATCAGATTGGTCAGAATTAAGACAAGAAGCAATGACTATACTTCAAGAAGAATCAGGACTTCAAGAAATAGTTAGCCTTGTTGGTATAGATGCATTATCTGAAAATGATAGACTAAAATTAGAAGTAGCTAAATCAATAAGAGAAGACTATCTGCAACAAAATGCATTCCATGAAGTTGACACATATGCTTCATTAGATAAACAATATAAAATGCTAAAGTTAATACTTTTATTTAGAAAAGAAGCTGAAAGAGCATTAAAAGCAGGTGTTTATTTAAATGAAATTTTAGGATTAAGTGAAATAAGAGATAAAATTGCAAGAAGTAAGTATATTCAGGAAGATAATATAAATAAGATAGATGAAATAGGATTAGAATTAAAGGCTGCTATAGATGCACTAATAACTGAAAAAGGAGGTGTTCTAGATGCTTAGAGAATATAAAACAGTAACAGAAATTGTTGGACCTTTAATGGTTGTTGAAGGCGTTGAAGGTGTTAAATATGATGAATTAGTTGAAGTAGAGCTTCAAACTGGTGAAATGAGAAGAGGTAAGGTTCTTGAAATTAATGGAACAAAAGCCATGGTTCAACTTTTTGAAGGCTCATCAGGAATTAATTTAAAGGAAACAAAAGCTAGATTCTTAGGAAAACCACTTGAACTTGGTGTTTCAGAAGATATGCTTGGAAGAATATTTGATGGTATGGGACACCCAATAGATAATGGTCCAAATATAATACCTGAAAAAAGATACGATATAAATGGAGAAGCAATTAATCCAGTATCAAGAGATTATCCATCTGAATTTATTCAAACTGGTATTTCAGCTATTGATGGATTAAATACATTAGTAAGAGGACAAAAGTTACCTGTGTTCTCAGCATCAGGGCTTCCTCATGCACAATTAGCTGCTCAAATAGCAAGACAAGCGAAAGTTTTAAATTCAGATGCTAACTTTGCAGTTGTTTTTGCAGCAATAGGGATTACATTTGAAGAATCTCAATTCTTCGTAGATGAATTTAATAAAACAGGTGCTATAGATAATTCAGTATTATTTATGAACCTTGCTTCAGATCCAGCTATTGAAAGAATAGCTACACCAAGAATGGCTCTTACTACAGCTGAATATTTAGCTTATGAAAAAGGGATGCATGTACTTGTTATAATGACTGATATAACAAACTATGCAGAAGCCTTAAGAGAAGTATCAGCTGCTAGAAAAGAAGTTCCAGGAAGAAGAGGATACCCAGGATATCTATATACTGACCTTTCAACTTTATATGAAAGAGCAGGAAGACTTAGAGGTAGAGAGGGTTCTATAACTCAAATTCCAATTTTAACAATGCCTGAAGAGGATAAGACACATCCAATTCCAGACTTAACTGGATATATAACTGAAGGACAAATAATTCTATCAAGAGAATTATATAAGAAGGGTGTTGTACCTCCAATAGATGTTTTACCATCACTTTCAAGACTTAAAGATAAGGGTATTGGTAAAAATAAGACTAGAGAAGATCATGCTGATACAATGAACCAATTATTCTCAGCTTATGCACAAGGTAAGCAAGCAAAAGAATTATCAGCTATTTTAGGTGAATCAGCACTATCAGATACTGATAAACAATATGCTAGATTTGCAGAAGCTTTTGAAGAACAATATGTATCTCAAGGTTTTACAACAAATAGGAGCATAGAAGAGACTTTAGAATTAGGATGGAAACTTTTAAAGATACTTCCAAGAACTGAACTTAAGAGAATAAGAGATGAATATCTTGAAAAGTATATGCCAAAGGGAGATGAAGAATAGCCATGGCAAGATTAAATGTCAATCCTACTAGAATGGAGATGTCTAAGCTTAAAAAAAGGCTGGTTACAGCAACAAGAGGACATAAACTTTTAAAGGATAAGCAAGATGAGCTTATGAGACAATTTGTTAATCTTGTCAAATATAATAATGAATTAAGAAAATCTGTAGAAGCAGAGCTTCAAGGAGCACTTAAGGACTTTGTTATGGCTAGAGCTGTTATGAGCTCAGAATTTTTAGAGGAAGCAGTAGCTTATCCAAAAGAGAGTATATCTGTTGAAGTAGGAACTAAGAATATAATGAGTGTTAATGTTCCTAAAATGAATTTTCATAGACAGCTTGAGGGTGATGAGGGAAGTATATTCCCATATGGTTTTGCAACTACATCATCAGAATTAGATGATTCTATTGCTAAATTATATAATATATTACCTAAATTATTAGAATTAGCTGAAGTTGAAAAATCAACTCAGTTAATGGCAGATGAAATAGAAAAAACAAGAAGAAGAGTTAATGCTCTTGAATATATGACAATACCTTCATTACAAGAAACTATTAAGTATATTAGAATGAAGTTAGATGAAAATGAAAGAGGAGCTTTAACTAGACTTATGAAAGTTAAAGATATGATACAAGCAAAAAGCTAATAAAGTTGCTGTATAATATAAAAATAATAAAAAAATTTAAAATGAGTATAAAACTTATAAGAAGTTTTATACTCATTTTTTTTATATCTAAATCGTAATTGTTTTGTCATTGATAAAACAATTACGTAATAGTATAATTAAATAATGATTATTTACATAACAAAATAGCGGTAGGTTTTAAGGAGCATATTATGAGATATATTTTATCTTTGGTA
>JAEZAL010000290.1 GCA_023427705.1 Bacillota bacterium
AATTTTTGCACGAAAAGCTTCGTGTTGGTCTGTAGTTTTAAAAAACATAAACTTGCCTCCTTTTATTTTAGTGCTTATTAAATAAAACACTTAACCATTATTAATAAAAGCTCAACTTATTCTGCAAATATTTGTAAGAATAAATAAAAACATACTAATAAATTTTTTATCTTTCTTAATAATTATTATTATAAAACTAACAATATTTAGTGTCAATTTTTTCTGAAAATATTTACAATTTAATATTTTTTTAATATTTGAATTATTATTATTAACAAATCTATCCATAATAAATTTACAAAATGTTAATTTTTATAATATTATAATTTTATATTGAAAATATAAGCATACATTTATTTCCTTTTTTATAAATTAATGTTCAATTGTTGTAAAACCCTATTTTTACATTGTTTGGTAATTGTTTAACGATTTTTTATAAAATAAAAAGAGCCAAGCTTCAACATGACTCTATATCTTATGAAATTCTTATATTTTATTTATATTTTTATATCATTTTTAATTAATATTCATTATTACTAAAAAGTCCTGCACCTTTTATTATTTCTTGTTCTTCAAATAAACTTAATACAGCCTCATTATAATCATCCATCTTTTGCGACTTTTTAATCTTCTTTATATATTTTTTATTATTGGAAAAAATATATATCATATACCCCCATAGTTCTTTCATTCTATAGATAGCATTGTTATCATCCTTAAAGGTTTCTCTATACCCTATAAAAATTTCATCATGAAATTTCTTTAAAATATCTTTATCTAAATAAATCTTTCCCTCAATTTCATTCAATAATCCAGGATTAGCTAGTATTCCTCTTCCTATCATCATTCTTTCTACACTTGGAAAATTATTAATGAAATTGTTATAATCATTTTCTGTAAAAATATCTCCATTATAACACACTGGACTATAGCTTAAACTTAAGGCATCTTTAAATACAACCAGATTAGGTTTATTTCCATAAAAGTCTTGTCTTGTCCTAGGATGAATTATTAATTCTTCCAAAGGATATTTATTATAAATCTTTATAATTTCATAAAACTCCTCTGGACTATCTTTTCCTATTCTAGTTTTTATAGAAATTTTTATATCATCAATCTTGAATATTTCATCAAGAAATCTATCAAGCTCATCTCTTTTAGCTAAAAAGCCTGAACCTCTATTTTTTGATACAACAGTTCCAGATGGACAACCAAGATTTAAATTCACTTCTTTATATCCTAACTGTTGTAATTTCTTAGAAGTTGTAATAAAACCTTCTGAATCATTAGTAAGTATTTGAGGCACTATATTTAGCCCCTTATTATTTTCTGGTAATAAATCTCTTAACTCTTTCGTTTTAAAGCTGTTACTTGTGTTTGGTGTAATAAAAGGGGTAAAATATTTATCTATATTACTAAAATATTTATTATACGAGTTTCTATATATATGTCCTGTAATTCCTTCCATAGGTGCTAAATAATATTTCATATAATAACTCCTTTTCAATTATTCTAAAGAGATTATATCAGCCTTACATATATTTATCTATACAATCTTTAATTATTAAATAAAGCTTTGATATCATCTAAAGTTTTGCAATAAAAATCTGCATCAGTTTCTTTACATACATCATTACTATTTATAAATGCCATTCCTCCAACTATTATTAAAGGCGCTTTATTTTTAAATGTATTTCTAATTGCTTTTATAACATTTTTAGCAGACTCTATATTATTAGAAATTGTAACTGAAATAGCTATAACTTTAGGATTTTCTATCTTTATAGCATTAATAATACTTAGTGTTGGAACATTAGATCCAAGATATATTACTTTATATCCATCACTTTCTAACATGTCCGAAATCATTTTAATTCCAATATTATGTTGCTCTGATCCAGCTGTTAAACAAAGCATTGATAAACCTCTACTCTCTATGGTTCTCACATTACTTTTTAATTCTCTCATTATATCTAAAATATTTTCTGATACATAATGCTCATTCCACACATCAATTTCTCCACTTTCCCAAAGTCTTCCTACTTCTTTAAGTGTCTTTTCTAATACATTAAAATAAATCCACTCTATATCTATTCCTGAATTATACATACTCATTATTAAATCTCTTGCTTTATTTTTATATCCACTTAATAAATACTCTAATAATATTTTATATTCATTATTATTTATAACAATATTATCTTTTTTATCACATATTGATATATTGTCATTACCTAAAAGATAATCTATAGAAACATTAAATAGATTAGATATAATTTTCAACTTATCAGCATCAGGGAACCTTAATCCCTTTTCATAGTTTGATATTGTAGTTTGTTTTAACTCTAATATATCTGAAAGCTCTTTTTGAGTATATCCATATTCATTTCTAAGTTTTTTTAATTGCTCTGCAAACTTGTTACTCATATAAACCCCTTTCTTTTTTATACTATTATATCAAATTATTAAATTTATATATACTATATAATATCACATTTAGTTATAAAAATATTCAAAATATTTTATTTTTTCTATTGATTTATTTCAAAATGTGGTTTATTATTTATATAAGCTAATTTATTAATAATAATTATCAATAAATAA
>JAEZAL010000245.1 GCA_023427705.1 Bacillota bacterium
TCTTTTTCTAAAGCATTACTTCTTGCATAAAACAAAGCCTGTTCAATATATTTTTCAACCTTATCTATTTCCTCTTCTATACTTTTAGTTAATTCTGATTTATTATTTTCAATAATAAGCTTAGTGCTAGCTATTGGAGTTTTTATCTCATGAACCCAAAGTTCTATATATTCTCTATATTCCTTATTATTTGTTTTTAAATGAGCTATATCATCCTTCATTGATTTAGTAGTTTCATTAATTATATAATATAAAATTTTACTTTCTAAAAAACTTCCCTCTTCTATAACATCAGAAATTAAATATTTTTTATCTAATGCTTCTAAGTTCATAATCAAATCATTATAATATTTTTTTCTATTTAAATAATCATAGATATGATAAAGAAAAACGCCTAATAAATTTAATAGCAATATAAAAATAATTGCATATAAATCTACTTTTAAAGCATTAAGTAAAATTGAAGTAAATAGTAATATTAATAAATTTATAAAGATAAATATTATCCTTTCTTTTATAAAATCTATAATCTTCATATTAAAATATACCCTTGACCTCTCTTAGTTTTTAGATAATCTACTGCGCCTATTTCTTCTAACTTCTTTCTAAGTCTATTAATATTTACAGTTAATGTATTATCGTCAACAAACTCATCAGATTCCCATAATGACTCTATAATTTCATTTCTAGATACTATTTTTTCTTTATTCTTTATTAACACGTATAGAATTCTACTTTCATTTTTACTTAATTCTATTTTGTTCCCTTTATATTCCACCTCACTTTTAGATAAATTTAGTTCAAGATTATTGTATTCTAGAATTTCTGATTCTTGATTATTGTAAGTTCTTCTTAATAATGATGATATTCTGGCTAAAAGGATTTGTGTATTATATGGTTTTGTTATAAAATCATCTGCACCTAAATTCATACTCATAAGCTCATCAACTTCACTATCTCTACTTGTTACAACTATTATAGGGATCGAGCTTTTTTTTCTAATTTCTCTACATATAAAATATCCATCAAAATAAGGTAAATTTATATCAAGTAAAATTAAGTGATATTTTTCTTTTAAGACTTCATCTATCACATGTTCAAAATCTAATGAATAATTAGCTTCATAACCATACTTACTTAAGAATGTGCATAATTCATTTCTAATTTTCACATCATCTTCTATAATAAAAATATTTTTTCTATCCATGTTCTCACCTACCCAAATTCTATTTATTAAATTATATAATATTTTTTAATTATTTGGAAAATATAATTATTGATATATAACTAAAGGAGGTTTATCTATGAATAATAAATATAATAAAAATACTACTGATCCTAATTCGCCAAACTATAATGAAAAAATTAAAAGTAAAGCTAATGAAAAAACTCCTACTGGAGAAAAAGAGCCATCTCCTTATACTACATATAAATAAGATAGAAAAAGGAGCTGTTAAAAATCAGCTCCTTGAATATAATTATTTAATATGCACTTTTTGTCCTATTCTCAATCTAAAAGTCTATTAACTATATCATTAGCTTCTTGCGCAATTGGTATTATATTTTTCACGAAAGAAATAGTTGTATTAAGACCCGTAAGCAAACTTAAAACCTTTTTTATACTATCTTTGAAAGATTTATTCTTCGCAACCTCATCACAAATCTTTCTATTTAGCATTATACTTCCAAGCCCTTGTTCTATAGATATCTTTAGTCCTTCTATCCCATATATCTTATATTCATTTATTTTAACGTATAAATCAAAAAGCACATTATTAATAAATGACTTTAGTTCACTATTTATTTCTAACTCCTCTAGTTCATCTATTAATATTTCTATTTTTTCTTTAAAATTAATTAAATTCTCTTCTTCTATATTTTTATATTTATTACATACATCTAAAGCTAGTGCTAATCCATTTATAGAAATCAATATTTCACTTGTAATTATATTATCTAACTTATGTATATCATCATCTAATCCTAAGGTCATAATTCTTTTTTCAAAATTAGTAAGTACTTTTACTAATTCATCTTTTGAATTACTTTCAATCTTATTCGCTAGTTTTTTTATATTTTCTATTAACTCAATTATCTGGATAAGTGCTTTAAATACTTTCTCATCATCGTTAATATCTAAATCGAAAACTTGAGCAATAACTGATTCTACCGTTCTAAATCTACTTTGTTTTTTAGCATTGTTACTACAAAACTCTTTTGATTTACTTAAGATTTCGTATAGTCTAACTGCTGGATTAGTTGATAATACCATACTACCCCCTCCATTAAATGTGATACAGTTACTAATTCTATACTCTCATACGGTTATCCTCTTTTTTTTATTAATCTTAATAGTTTTTTTAATATTAAATATTATTATATTATAATTGTTATTAAAAATTATTCATTAATATATATAATGCTTAAAATACATAATATATGTGTACTTTTTTAAATTATATATATATTTAATATAGATTAATTAATTTATAGTTTTTCTTAAATCATCACCTTTATTCATAATTGGTAATAATATATAATTATATTGTAATTATACTTTAATTGGAGGATTTTACATTGTTGAAAAAAATTAATACAAAAGGGGTAATTAATATGTGGGTTGTCTATGCTTTATTATCAGCTTTATTTGCAGCATTTACTTCAATACTAGCTAAAATAGGAATTGAAAACATAAACTCAAATTTGGCTACTGCTATTCGTACTGTAGTTGTTTTAATTATGGCATGGGGGATAGTATTTGTTAATGGTAGTATTAATCAAATAGGTAACATAACTCAAAAAAGCTGGATATTTTTAATTTTATCTGGTATTGCAACAGGACTTTCTTGGTTATTTTACTACAAAGCTCTACAAATGGGTGAAGCCTCAAAGGTTGTTCCTATAGATAAATTCAGTGTTGTAATAACAATGATTTTAGCTTTTGTAATTCTAAAGGAAGCTGCTACTCCTAAAACAATAATAGGTGGAATATTTATTACAATAGGGACTTTTATAATGATCATATAAAAAAGAGATAACTATCATATTAATTGCTCCGTCGCTGGCTCCAAGTCGCATTAATATGATAGTTATCTCTTTCTAAACTAAAGGAAATAATTCCTCATTTCATTCAGAATTATAAAAATTAATTTTCTTTATAGTTTTCTACTACTTCTTTGATTATTTCTTTAATTTCTTTTAAAGATAAATCTAGAGTCTCAAGTCCTCCAATATCGCATACTGCTGTGCTTTGTATATTATTAAATATTCTTGCGTAAAGCTGCTTCTTATTATCAAACTTCTCATTTCCTTCAATTATATACTTATATAGCATTTTTGTTTCTTTTTCTATATACTCTCTATCCTTCATAATAAACTCTCCATAATATAATTCTTATTTTAAATTTAATAATAAACCTATTATAGATTAAATTCAATTATAAAAGTAGTATCCTTTCCCTCATTACTTTCTGCATATATCTTCCCATTATGGCTTTCAACTATGGACTTTGCTATAGATAATCCTAGTCCATATCCTCCTGTCTCTCTAGCTCTGGATGTATCTATCCTATAGAATCTTTCAAATATTTTTTCTAGATCTTCTTTCTTTATTCCTTCACCTGTATTTTTCACTTTAAGCTTTATTTTATTTTTATCCTGATACATCTCTACATCTATTTTCCCATTTTTATTAGTATACTTAATTGCATTATCTAATAAAATATTAAATACCTTTTTAATACTTTCTTTATCACCTTTTATAGTTATATCATCCTCTATATTAGAAGATATTTGAATATTATTTTCAAAAAGAACCGCTTCAAAGGTTAATAATACATTATTTATTAATTTACTTATATTAAAAGATGTAAATTCCACTAGCTCCTTACCTGTATCTAATTTTGCTAATGATAACATTTCATCTATTAACTTTGCCATTCTTTCTATTTGATTATTAATATAATTAATCCATTTACTTTGACTTTCTACAGTTTCACTTCTATTAGATAATACTAATGAAGTATTTGTTCTTATTATAGTTAATGGTGTTTTTAATTCGTGTGAAGCATTTGCTATAAATTGTTTTTGCTTTTCAAAACTTTCTTTTATTGGCTTAATTGTTCTATTAGTTAGATAAATACTTATAAATAAAAGTAATATTAGACTTATACTTCCTATTGCTAAAAATACTTTTAAAAGGTTAGCTAAAACATTAAGTTGTTGTTCTCTACTCATAAGAACTATTTTTAATCCTTTAGTTGTATATTCTTTTAAATATCCATATGTACTTCCTTCTATTTTTACTTTATCAAATTGATTTTCACTATTAACTATTTCATATATAGTTTCTTGAAGTGCCTCTTTATCTAATTCCATATAAGTTAAAACCTGTGCAATATTGTTATTAGAATCTAACTCAATTATTATACTACTAGCCATCATTGGAGAGTTAATCATAGGCTTCTTCGGACTAGACATGGTATACATTAACTCATGCTTCAAATCTCTTTCCATACTTATAGCAGTTGATATGTAAATTGTTCCGAAAATCAAAACAAAAACCATAGTTAATAAGGACATATTAATTAATATCAATCTTTTCTTTAACTTATTAAACAAACTTAATCCTCCAATCTATACCCAACACCTCTTATTGTTACTATATTTACTTTAGACTTTAAATAAGATAACTTCTTTCTAATGAAGGAAATATAAACTTCTATATTGTTATATTCAACTTCAGAATCAAAGCCCCAAAGCTTAGTTATTAAATCATCTTTGCTAACCACACATTTAGGTCTTTCCATAAAATATTTAATTATCTCAAATTCTTTTAATGTTAGTCTTATACTTTCATCATTAGCATCTAAATCATAGGTATTTATATTTAATCTTATATCTCCATAAGTTAATATATTTTCATTTATTACGTTACCTTTCCTTCTTGTTATAGATCTAAGTCTTGCTAGTAGCTCCTCTGAAGCAAAAGGCTTAGATAAATAATCATCTGCTCCTAAATCTAACCCTAAAACTCTATCTTCAATTTGAGTTTTAGCTGTAAGCATTATTATTGGAGTTAAAATCCCTTCCTTTCTTAATTTTTTTAGTACGCTTAATCCATCTAATTTAGGTAGCATTATATCTAATATTATTACATCATATTTATCTGTTAAAGCATAGTTTAATCCATCTTCTCCATCATAAACTGCATCAACATTATATTTATTATTAGTAAGTATTTGAAC
>JAEZAL010000362.1 GCA_023427705.1 Bacillota bacterium
ATATAATAATCAAGTTTTCGTAGCTGATAATATAAAAGAAGTTATACCAGAATTTTTATTATTATTAAAGGGTACAATTGATTGTCCTGATTTACCTTTAAATGTATCTAGAAGTTTCCTTCAAAAAGATAAAGATGTTATGAAAATATCTAAGCATATAGTTAAAAAAGTAGCGGATAAATTAGTAAGTCTTTATAAAAATGAAAGAGAAAATTTCAATAGTTTTTGGAAGGACATACAAATATTTATTAAATATGGTTGCTTAAGAGATGAAAGCTTTTATGATAAAATAAAGGATATAATAATTTTCAAAAAATTAAATGGTGAATATATTACTTTAAAAGAATATTTAGAAGAAAATAAAGAAAAACATGAAAATAAAGTGTTTTATGCAAGTGATGAAAAGCTACAATCACAATATATTAAGATGTTTAAAGAAGCAAACTTAGATGCTTTAGTATTAGACTGTTCTTTAGATAATCATTTTATTAGCTTTTTAGAAGCAAAAGAAGCTGGTATAACTTTTGCTAGAATAGATTCTGATATTTCTGAGATATTAAAAGATAATGAAGCTGAAGATTTAAAAGATATAAATGAAAAGATAAAGAACTTATTTAATGATGTAGCAAAAAATAACATAAAAGAAGTTAGAGTTGAAAGTCTTAAAAATTCAGAAACACCTGCTATGATATTAGTTTCAGAACAATCAAGAAGAATGTCTGAGATGAGTAAAATGTTTGGTGGAATGGATATGCCAGATATGTTTAAAGAAGAAAGAACTTTAGTTGTAAATAATAATAACCCAATTATTAAAAAGCTTTCTTCAGTAGATATAGTAGGAAAGGAAGAAAAAGTGAAGTTAATTTGTAATTATATATTTGATATTGCGTTACTTTCAAATAAAGAGTTAACTTTAGAGGAAATGGATAATTTCATAAATAGAAGTAATAAATTATTAAATATGGTAATTGAATTATAGGATTTAATTATTATATAATTGCAAATAATGTTTTAGAGAAAATAATTAAAAGAAAGCTCCAAAAGGGGCTTTTTTTAGTTTAGATACATCAAAACAATTGTATCGGTACAATAGACAAAATGTAATTCTTGTATTATTATAAAATAAATAACTTTTAAAAGTAGGTGCACTGATGAATAAAGTTAAAAAAGTAGCAACAATAAATGATTTATCTGGGATAGGAAGATGCTCTTTAACAGCAGCAATACCAATATTATCTGTACTAGGAGTTCAATGTTGCCCCTATCCAACCGCTGTATTATCTTCACAAACTGGATTTGATAAGTATACATTTTTAGATATGACAGAAGAGATGATTAAATATAAAAATACTTGGAGAGATTTAGGAATAAATTTTGATTGTATTTATAGTGGTTTTTTAGGAGCAGAAAATCAAGTTGATATAGTATTGGATTTCGTTAAAGAAAGAAAAGAAGCATTAATTGTTATAGATCCTGTTATGGGAGATCATGGAGTAATTTATGATATATTTACAGAGTCAATGTGCAAGAATATGAAAGATTTAGTTTCTATAGCAAATTTAGTTACTCCTAATTTAACAGAAGCTTGTATTTTAACTGGTGAAATATATGATGAAAATGTTACAACAAATGAAAAGGTAGTAGAAATAGCTAAAAAAATATCTAAAATGGGACCAGATAAAGTAGTAATAACTGGAGTTATAAGAGAAAATAAGATTTATAATTATGCGTATGATAAATTTGAAGATAGATATTTTGTTTTTTCATCAGATTTTAATAATAAGTCTTATAGTGGTACAGGAGATCTTCTAACTTCAATAATTATAGGCTTAATTTTAAATGGCCATGATTTAAGTTATGCAATAAAAAGCGCAACTGAATTTATATATACTACTATTAATACTACTTCTAAGTTTAATACTGATCCCAAAGAAGGAATTATGTTCGAATTATTTTTAAAGGAGTTGATTTTAATAAATGAACACAAGTAATAAAACTAAAAATATAGTATTAACGGCACTTTTTGCTGCAATGATATGTATAACTATTGCTTTTTTATTTCATATACCAACAGGATTCAACGGTGGATATATTCATTTAGGAGATACATTAATATATTTGGCTGCTGTACTTTTGCCTACACCGTATGCAATGGTAGCTGCTGGGCTTGGTGCAGGACTTGCGGATACTTTAACTGGAGGAATGTTATGGGTTATACCCACAATAATAATTAAACCTACTATGGTATTATTCTTTACATCTAAATCAGATAACATAATTTCTAAAAGAAATATTTTTTCAGTATTCATAGCAGGAATTGTAGGATGCTTTGGATATTATTTAGCAGGAGCTATTATAACAGGAAACTTTATTGCACCTCTTGCAACTTTATATTTAGAATTTATACAACCTATTGTAAGTGGTATAATATTTTTATTTGTGGGTTATGCCTTAGACAAGATAAAAATTAGAGAAAAATTATCACATGTTTCAGCAAAATAGTTATAAATAAGAGGACTTATATGAAGGTAATGACATTTAATTTAAGGACAGATTTTCCTTTAGATATTAATAATAGATGGAGTAAAAGAAAAGAAATAGTATATGAAATTATTAAAAACAATGATTTCGATATAATAGGTGTACAAGAGCTTACTAATAAAATGTTTGAAGATCTTACATCTGAAATATCTAATTATAATTTTGTAGGCTCTCCAAGAAGCAAAAAGTATTTTATAGAAAGAAATGATATTTTGGTTTCAATAAGACATAGGATATTAGACTATAACACTTTTTGGTTATCAGAGAAGCCAGATGAGATAGGGAGTGCAATTTGGTATTCTGTATTTCCAAGAATATGTACGACAGCTTTAATAGAGCTTGAAGATGGTAATATTATAAGAGTATATAATACACATCTAGACTTTTTATTCCCTAAAGCTAGAGAGTATGGATTAAAGAAAATATGTGATTATATGGAAAATCAACATGAAAAAGATGATTATCCAGCAATATTAATGGGAGACTTTAATGCTATGCCTTCTAGTAGGGCTATTAGAGAGTTTACAGAGGGAAAATATAGTGCAAAGAAGTTCATAGCAGTTCAAGAAAATAACAAAGAAATTTATTCTATGTCAACCTTAAGTAAGTTTAAAGGTAAGAAAAAAGGACTTCATATTGATTATATATTTGTAACAGAAGAGTTTAATGTTAGAAATAGTGAAATTTTATATCATAATAAAGAAGGTAGATACCCTTCAGATCATTATCCTGTAAGTGCTGAATTAGAAATTAAAAATTTATAAGGAGAGAAAATTAAACT
>JAEZAL010000363.1 GCA_023427705.1 Bacillota bacterium
ATGAATGGTACAGCTAAAGTTGATGAGAAGAAAAAGAAAAGAGTGCTTGAGGCAATAGAAGAAATCGGTTTCGTGCCTAATGAATTAGCAAGGGCATTATTAAAAAAAACATCTAAAATTATAGGAGTTATTATACCTAATATAGAAAATCCATTTTTCAGTGAATTAGCAAAGCCAATTGAAGAAGAAGCTTATCATAATGGGTATAAGATTTTATTATGTAATTCTAATGATAATACAGACAAGGAAAAAATGAATATTCAAATGTTAAATCAGATAAATGCAGATGGGATAATCATTATGACAAATAGTGAATTAATCACTAACAATGTAATAAATGAATGTAAGATTCCAATAGTTATGGTTGATAGAAAACTTCCTGGTGGAGATGAAATAGCTAATATTCAATCAGATAATTATAAAGGTGGAAGGATAGCTACAGAGCATTTGATTCAATGTGGATGTAAAAATATTGTATGTATTAGAAATCAGTTAGAATACGATAGCGGTAAGCAAAGGTACAAGGGTTATAGAGATATTTGTGAAGAGTATGGAATTAAAGAGCAATATATTGATTGTAAGTATGATTACGAAGAAGGGTTAAAAGCTGCAAAAATGTTAATTAAGAAATATCCAGATGTAGATGGTATTATTGCCTGTAATGATATGGTAGCTATTTCTACATATAAGGTTTTAATAGAGGCAGGTTATAGAGTTCCTGATATGGTACAAATAGTTGGATTCGATAATATTACTTTTAGTTGGCTATTTACGCCTGAGATTACTACTATACATCAGCCTATAAAAGATATGGGAAAATTAGCAGTTGAAATTATTATGAAAAACATAAAAGGTGAAGCTTTTAATAAAGAAAATATTTTTGATGTTAACTTAATAAAACGTCAAACTACTAAATTGAGAGGAGCTAATAAAATGAAGTTTGCAGTAGTAGGGAGTATCAACATTGATATGACTGTTACAGCAGGAAGAATCCCATTGAAAGGGGAAACTATCAAAGGAGATACAATAAATTATATTCCTGGAGGAAAAGGCGCAAATCAAGCAGTTGCTATAGCAAAACTTGGTGAAGATGTTACTATGTTTGGTTGTGTAGGTGGAGATAATAATGGACAAAGAATGTTAGACAATCTCAAGAATATGGGGGTAAATACTAATTATATTAAAGTTCTTAAGGATGTTCCAACTGGTATTGCTATGATTACAGTTGGTGAAGGTGATAACACCATAGTAGTTGTTCCAGGAGCAAACGGGAAAGTTGATAAAGAATATATAGATAGTATTAAGGATGTTTTAGAAACATATGATATGGTTATTTTACAACATGAAATTCCATTGGAAACAGTTCATTATGTTATAGAGTTTTGTGCTGAAAAAAATATTCCAGTGGTTTTAAATCCAGCACCAGCAGCACAGGTGCCAATGGATATTATAGAAAAAGTAACATATTTAACTCCTAATGAACATGAAGCAGTTATTATTTTTGGTGAAAATCAAAATACAGAAGAGTTATTAAAGAAATATCCTGAAAAATTAGTTATAACTCAAGGAGAAAAAGGAGTTTCTACTTGTTTAAAGTCAGGTGAAATTCTAACAGTTCCTGCAAGATCTACACATGTAGTAGATACAACTGGAGCTGGTGATACATTAAATGGTGCATTTTCTGTAGAAGTTTGCAATGGGTTAGGTATTCAGAATGCATTAATATTTGCCAATACAGCAGCAAGTTTATCTATTGAAAAATTTGGTGCACAGGCTGGAATGCCTACAAGAGAAGAGGTAAATAAAGAGCTTGGGAGGTAATATTCATGAAAAGAAATGGGATTATAAATAGTGATATTTCTCGTGTTTTATCATATATGGGACATACTGATAGAATTTGTATTGGTGATTGTGGTCTACCAATTCCTAGCGAAACAGAACGTATTGATTTAGCGCTAAAATTAGGATATCCATCTTTTATAGATGTTTTAAAAGAAGTTGCAAGTGATATGAAGATTGAAAAAATAATTCTAGCAGAAGAAATAAAAGAAAAAAATCCTAAAGTATTATCAGAAATAGAGGAGTATTTATTTAAATTAAATATTAAGCCAGAAATAGAATATGTTTCTCATAAAGACTTTAAATTGCTTACAAAAGAATGTAAAGCAGTAATTAGAACAGGTGAGACAACTCCTTATGCCAATATTATTTTGCAGTCTGATTGTATTTTCTAATAGGGAGGGAAAATTATGCAGATTGAAATGCGTGGAATTGATAAAGCCTTTGGTGGTAATAAAGTTCTAAGAAATGCTGGATTAACCATAAATAATGGTGAAATTCATGCACTAATTGGAGAAAATGGTGCTGGAAAATCAACTTTAATGAAGATTCTTACAGGAGTTTATACAAAAGATGCTGGTACAGTAATAGTAGATGGAAAAGAAGTATCCTATAAAAATCCTAAAGAGGCAGAAGAAGCAGGGATTGTATTTATTCATCAAGAATTAAATGTACTATTTGATTTGACTGTAGAAGAAAATATGTTTATGGGAAAAGAAATAACAAATAGGCTTGGGGTTTGTGATACCAAAGCTATGCGAAATGAAGTTAATAGAGTTTTAGATAAGCTTGGTGTACGTATTAATCCTAATACTAGAATGGATAGATTATCAATTGGACAGCAGCAGATGATTGAAATAGCAAAAGCATTAATGATAGATGCTAAGGTAATTATAATGGACGAACCTACAGCTGCTTTAACACAAAGTGAGACACAAATATTATTTCAAATTATAAAAAACTTAAAAGAAAAGGGCGTATCTATTATTTATATATCTCATCGTATGGAAGAAATATTTGAATTAAGTGATAGAATTACAGTTCTTAGAGATGGCCAATATATTGCAACAAAGAGAACTATTGATACAGATATGAATGATGTAGTTAAAATGATGATAGGGAGAGAAATTGGTGAACGTTATCCAGAAAGAAATTCAAAAATAGGAACTGTTATATTTGAAGTAAAGAATTTAAATTGTCCAGGCTTATTTAAGGATATATCATTTCAAGTTCATGCTGGTGAAGTTCTTGGTGTTTCTGGATTAATGGGAGCTGGCAGAACTGAAATTATGAAAGCTATATTTGGGGATATGCCAAATGTAACTGGTAAAATTTTTATAGATGAAGAGGAAGTAATAAATAAAAATCCTCGTCAAGCAATGAAAAATGGTATTGGATTTATTACAGAAGATAGAAAATTAGAAGGATTAATGATTGAAGATAGTATCATGAAAAATATTTCTATAGCGAATTTAGGGAAAATATCTAAAAAAGGAGTTATTCAAAATAAGCATGAGAAAAATTTAATTAAAGAAAATATTGATGAATTACACATTAAATGCTTTGGGCCAACACATGAATGTACTAATTTAAGTGGTGGTAATCAGCAAAAAGTTGTATTTGCTAAATGGATTGATACAGACCCTAAGGTCCTTATTTTGGACGAGCCTACTAGAGGCGTTGATATTGGGGCTAAGAAAGAAATTTATAATATAATCAATAAACTTGCAGCCACTGGAGTAGGAATTATAATGGTGTCTTCAGAACTCCCTGAAGTATTAGGAATGTCTGATCGTATAATGGTTGTAAGAGAAGGTGAAATTACTGGAATTTTGCCAAAAGAAAAAGCAAATCAAGAAAATATTATGACTCTAGCCACAGGAGGAAAACTTAATGAATAATAAGAAATTAATTAATTATGTACAAGATTTAGGTGCTTTAATTGCATTGATTTTATTGATATTTGTAATTAGTATAATAAGTCCTGAATTTAGAACAGTTGGAAACTTCTTATCATTACTAAGGCAATCTTCTATAAATGGACTTATTGCATTTGGTATGACTTTCGTTATATTGACTGGTGGTATTGACTTGTCAGTAGGTTCTGTTTTAGCTCTATCTACAGCACTATGTGCTAAACTTATTGCAAATGGCATGCCTGTTGGGTTAGCAATGCTTCTTGCATTATTAATTGGGACATGCTTTGGGTTAATAAGTGGTGTTTTAGTAACGAAGGGTCGCCTTCAACCATTTATTGCGACATTAATTACTATGACAGTTTTTCGTGGAGCTACAATGATTTTTATGGATGGTAAACCTATTTCTAATTTAGGTGATAGCTTTTTATTAAAGTTTATTGGAAAAGGAAGTATATTTTCAATTCCTATTCCTGTAATTTTATTTATTGCGATTTTTATAATATTTATGTTTGTATTAGAAAAAACAGTATTTGGACGTCGTATTTATGCTACGGGTAGTAACTGGAAATCAGCAAAATTATCTGGTGTAAATATAGATAAAACAAAACTATCAGTATATGCAATTTCTGGTTGTATGGCAGCTTTAGCAGGTTTAATATTATTATCTCGTTTAGGTTCAGCACAACCAACTTTAGGAACAGGATATGAACTTGATGCAATTGCAGCAGTAGCATTAGGTGGGACAAGTATGAATGGTGGACGTGGGCGTATATGGGGGACATTTGTAGGTGTTTTAATTATTGCTGTTTTAAATAATGGTTTAAATATACTTGGTGTATCTTCTTACTATCAAGATGTAGTAAAAGGAATTGTAATTTTAATTGCTGTATTATCAGACCGTAAACGTTAGGCAGAATTTTCAAGAGGTTATAAAAAATATAACATATATTAAAATCTAAAAATCAACTTACCAGAGGCTTTTATAAAAAGTTATGGAGAGTTGTAAAAATATTAGGAGGGAAAAAATATGAAACTGAAAATTAAAAAATTACTTGGTCTTGCATTAGCAACAGCAATGATGATGTCTGTAGCAGCTTGTAGTTCGGTAAGTGTTGATGGAGAAAAAGACGGCGGTACAGAAACAAAAGAAGGTAATGGAAGTATAGGTCTTTCAGTATCAACATTAAACAATCCTTTCTTCGTAACATTAACTGAAGGAGCAAAAGAAAAAGCAAAAGAAAAAGGCGTAGATTTAATTGTTGTAGATGCAGGAGATGATGCTGCAAAACAAACAAGCGATATCGAAGACCTTATTTCAAAAAACATAAGTGTATTAATTGTTAATCCAGTTGATTCTGATGCAGTAGCACCTGTAGTAAAAGATGCTATTGAAAAAGGTATTAAAGTAGTTTCTGTTGA
>JAEZAL010000013.1 GCA_023427705.1 Bacillota bacterium
TTATAATAGAATATATAAATAATAAATAATTTTAGGAGGGTGAAAACATGGAAATCAATTTTGAAAAAAAATATCAATTATTTATTGATGGAGAATGGAGAGACTCTTCAGATGGATCAACAATAAAAACTTATAACCCAGCAACAGGACAATTATTATCAGAAATTGCTGATGCTTCTGAAAAAGATGTAATCGATGCTGTTATGGTTGCAAGAAAAGCCTTTGAGAGTTGGAGCAAAACAACTGTTAATGAAAGATCTTTAATATTAAATAAAATAGCTGATATCATAGATGAAAATTCAGAATACTTAGCAACTATTGAAACTATGGATAATGGTAAGCCTATTAGAGAAACTATGGGAGCAGATATTCCTTTAGCTGCAGATCACTTTAGATATTTTGCAGGAGTTATTCGTTCTGAAGAAGGAACTGCAAGTAATGTGGACAATAACACATTAAATTTAATATTAAGAGAACCTCTTGGTGTTGTTGGACAAATTGTTCCTTGGAACTTCCCATTTTTAATGGCAGCTTGGAAACTTGCTCCAGTTCTTGCTGCAGGTGATACAACTGTATTTAAACCATCTAGTACAACTTCTTTAAGTGTGCTAGAATTTATGAAATTAATTCAAGATGTAGTTCCAAAAGGAGTAATAAATATAATTACTGGTAAAGGTTCAAAGAGTGGCGAATATCTACAACATAATGAAGGAATAGACAAGTTAGCATTTACTGGTTCAACAGAAGTTGGTAGAGAAATTGGACTAGCTGCAGCAAAACGTATAATTCCAGCAACATTAGAACTTGGTGGTAAGTCTGCTAATATATTCTTTAGTGATGCAGATATGAATATGGCATTAGAAGGAATTCAACTTGGAATATTATTTAATCAAGGTCAAGTTTGCTCTGCAGGATCAAGAATCTTTGTTCAAGAAGATTTTTATGATGAATTTATGGAAAAGGTTGTGGAAGCTTTCGAAAAAGTTAAAGTTGGAAACCCAGTAGATCCTAATACTCAAATGGGAGCACAAGTAAGTGAATCTCAACTAAATAAAATTCTTAAATATATAGAAATAGGTAAAAATGAAGGTGCTAAAGTTTTAACTGGTGGAGAAAGATATGTAGAAGGTGATGCTAAAAATGGTTACTTTATGAAGCCTACTCTACTAGTAGATGTAAATAATAATATGAGAGTCGCTAGAGAAGAAATATTCGGACCAGTTGGTGTTGTTATTAAATTTAAGACAGAAGAAGAAGTTATTAAAATGGCTAATGATAGCAACTATGGTCTAGGTGGTGGAGTATTTACACGTGATATAAATAAAGCTATAAGAGTAGCTAAGTCTATACGAACAGGTCGTGTATGGGTTAATACTTATAATAGTTTCCCTGCTGGTGCAACCTTTGGTGGATATAAAGAATCAGGAATTGGTAGAGAAACTCATAAAACAATTTTAGATGCATATACTCAAAAGAAGAATATTTTAATCAATTTATCAGAAAAACCTGGTGGAATGTATGTTAAATAATTCTTTTCCGTTAAATTAAATAAGTAAAATATAAAGGTAGTAATTATATAATATATATTGCTACCTTTATTTTGTATATAAAACTTGTTTATGAAATATTCTTAATTATCCTTTTAACATGTTTTTTTCTTTCTCTTTTACTATTGATATTAGATTTTTTAATTAAATTATATAATTCATCTATTTCTTTTTTAGATAATCTAATATCTGATTTATATCTCTTAATAAATCTTTTTAATTTATATAATTGAATTACTGGAGTTTCAGTTTTAACTTTCTTCAATTTTGACTTATTCGTAAAAACTATCACTGAAATAAAAATATCATTTCTTTTTATGTATTTTTCTAATGACTTAATATGTCCATAATTTTGTCTAATAGGGTTATAAAACTCATGACTATTTCTATTTATAATTTGAGTCCAATATTTAGAGTATTGTTCTCCATATATAAGTCCACTAAAGTCCTTAGTTTCTATTACAAATATTCCTTTTTTCCCTATTAATATATGGTCAATTTGACTTGTTCCCTTTTCCCCCTTTACCATAATATCATTAAGAAGTTTATACCCTTTTATCTTACTCAATATATTATTTACTTCTTGTTCTCCTATATTAATTCTTTTAATATTTCTTTCTTTTCTAATTACAAAAAATATAAAAATTAAAGTAAGTAATATTACAATTTTTCCCAACATGTTTTTTCTCCTATTTTTTACTTTTGTTATAATTATTCATTTTATTAGTATTATTATATTTTGTAAATAACTTTGTTTTCATTTGTTTTTTTATTATAATTTATTTTCATTTACGAGTATATTATTTAAGTGTATTATTATGAAATATAGTAATTATTATATTTTTTATTTCTATCATTCCTCCCCTCTCCTTTTAAATTATATATATAATTTAAATTCTCCAGCCTAATTCTAAAATAAAAATACACCCTTATTCTAATTTTAAATAAGGGTGTATTTTTATTATACTTCTCTATTTATTAAGCATTTTCCTTTATAATAAACTTTTAAAATATCTTTAATATCAGTAATTTCTACTGCTGGTAATCCTTTTGATACAAGGAAATTAGCATTTTTACCTATTTCAATAGATCCTATATATTCTTCTATAC
>JAEZAL010000077.1 GCA_023427705.1 Bacillota bacterium
AACATTTTATAAATAAATACATTTAAGTACATATTCTCAACAACCCATGCCACCTGACCAATAAGGCTAAAAATCACAAGAGTTACCCAAAATTTCTTTCCAAGTTTATTTTTCATTTAGACCTCCATAACATAATTTGTATATTATACCATAACCTTACTTATATTATATCATGTTAGTATTAAAGAATATATTTTATTTTACAGTAACCTATTTTGACTATATTTGTTATAACTTATTATATAATTGATATAGGATTTAAATAAACAAAACCCTATAAAGTAAGATTTTATTTGTTCCTACCTTATAGGGTTATTTAAAAATATCTTATAATATTTTCATCTTTATACTTATACAGAGTTATGAGAAGAATCTATATCAATTTAGATATTTAATTATTATCTTCATTATCTTTTCTTCTTTTTAATAACAATAGCAATACTAGTATTACTATTGGTAATAAGAATAACCAACTAAATGCCTTCTTTACACGACTTGTAGATTCACTTGAAACTTTATCTATATCCTCTGTTTCGCTAACTGAGTTATCATTAAAGTTTTCTTTATTAATATCACTATTACTTGTTATATCATTCTTTGATGTATTGCTGTTTGATGCAATAATGCTTGATATATTACTACTTGTTAAATTACTATTCAATGTAATATCATTTAATGTAGTATTATTCGATGTATTACCATTTGTTATATTATCATTTGATTCATTATCGTTTGTTGTGCCATCATTTGACTCATTATCATTTGTTATGTCATCGCTTGACCCATTATCATTTGTCGTATCATCACTTGAATCATTATCATTTGTTGTGTCATCACTTGACCCATTATCATTTGTTGTGTCATCGCTTGACTCATTGTCATTTGTCGTATCGTCCTCTTCAGGTGGTATTACTACTTCTTCTCCTAATACTTCTATAATACGCGTAAATGTTATAACATTTCCATCACTATCTGTTACTGTATAATTTATAGTATATGTACCTGGAGTTGAATTATCAAAATCTCCTGAATCAACTTTAATATCTAACTTATCTATAGTATCTTTGTTATCTATAATATAAACTCCTTGCATGAAGTCAACTTCATCACCCTTGTTAATTTGCAGATCAGTTACTTTTAAAAGAACTGGCTCCTCTCCTAGTGGGTTAGCAGAATCTTTTAATTTATCTAAAGCTTCTGTAATTGATGTAAGATTTTTGTTTGTTTCAGCTTGAGTTAAATTACCTGAATTAATAAGATTATTGACTTCATCTAATTTATCTTTAAATTCATTAGTAGCTTCTTCAGAATACTGACCACCTAAATTTCCTACTAAATTATTATTAATTATATCTTCATAGAAACTATCAGCTTCACCCAATGCGTCTTCAAGGTAACTTTGATCAACCTTAGGTGGTGTTAATGGGATTTCTATATCCCTATACATACGATACCCATCCTTATAGTTTTGATACTTACCATATATTTCATCAATTTTAGAAAGTATAATATCCTCACTTGATTCAGGCAGAGCATAGTTACCTCTATCATTATAATTTACAAGAGTTGAAAGCTCTAAATAAGTATTTCCATGTGCTAAAAATTCATTTTTTTCATATGCTGTAGTTGCTCTACCACTTATAGTAATTTGATCTCTTTCATCACTAAAAAATGAATTTTTATAAATTACAAAGTTTTTAACATCACCATAGGCATTTGCCCATACGTCTTTTGTAACTGTTCCATCACTATTTTTTACATTAAATGAAAGAGTCTCGCCATCTCTAAAACTTTGGTAATATAATATTCCTGTTTCTTCTTCACCAAAATTATTTTTTGTATGTAATAAGTTATTATATATTACTGTGTCATAAAGTAAACTATCTTCTCTTGTTAAATCTCCATATATATATGTTAATAACGGTACATTACTGAAATGATTTGAACCTACATAAGAATTCTTTCCATTTCTTATCTTTACACCACCAGCACGTCCATTTTCCATTCCTTCAAAATAGTTACCAACTATATTTAAATTTTCATAACACTTAGAGTAAATTATATGATCTCTTCTTTGACCCTCTGTTGGAACATGTATACCAGATATTAATACATCTACTTCAAAATCGCTGACTATATCTCTTGCTCTCATCATTTTAAAATAATTATTAAATATTACAACATTAGTATCATATCTTTCATTATTTATAGCTGTAAAGAAATTACCTTGATGTCCATCAACTAAATTTGAACTCTTTACTACTTTTAATCTATTAATAATTTCTTCTGGTAACATTCTTGCTGCATCATCAGTACCACCTAAATCTCCAAAGAAATTGTTACTTATATTAGTATTATTAGTTCCATATGTTGCTACACCTCTACCTGGATAATTAGTTCCTCTTAAGAAAATATTATTTTCTACTGTATATCTAGTATTTTTAGCTACTATATATGGTTCCATTATAACTTTTGATATACTTCCATCAGATTTTTTTTCTCTAGTATAATTACCATTCATAAAGATATTGTTTTTTATAATAACTTCTTTTTTAGTTCTCTGAGTTACTTCAATTCCAATATTATTAAATGCTATATTTTCTATTTGAACTTTATCTATTTCACCACTATATCCACTATGTATTAACTTCAGCATTTTTTCAGTATTAGAAGTTCCATCAAAAATAGAAAGTCCATCCTTAGCCCCGCTAATCTTAAAACTAGATGACTTAGGTAATTTTACTTTAGATAAATCAATATCCCTTGTTATTTTATATATTCCTTGTGGAAAATATAATTCTCTACCATTTGATATAGCATACTCTATTAGCTTCTCTATTTTATCAGTTTCATCAGTAGTTCCATCAGCAAGTAATCTAATAGGTTCTCCATTTTCATCTAAGACCTCAGTATTATTGATAACATCTATTACTTGATTAGTAACCATATAATCAATATCATT
>JAEZAL010000136.1 GCA_023427705.1 Bacillota bacterium
CTTCTTAAATGCTGGTTTTAATTTTTTTAATTTCTCTATAGTAATATTTTCTTTAATATACTCATCTTTATCAAAAATTAAAGGTTCACCTTTTCTTTCTGGTATCTCAACCTTTACTATTTCTTCATCAAACTTTCCTAACTTTAATGCAGTTTCAGCTTTATTTTGACTCTTAACAGCAAATTCATCTTGTTCTTCTCTCGATATCTTCCACTCATCTGCAATATTTTCTGCTGTTATTCCCATATGATATTTATCAAAAGCATCTAATAAGCCATCTTCAAGCATTGAATCAATTAATTTTCCATCACCCATTCTTTGTCCAAATCTTGCAGATTTAATTATATATGGTGCATTTGACATACTTTCAGCTCCACCACATAAAATTACATCCGCATCTCCAAGAATTATTTCTTGAGCAGCTAAACTTACTGTTCTTAATCCAGAACCGCAAAGTTTATTTATTGTCATACTTGGAACTTCTACTGGTACTCCAGATTTTATAGCGATTTGTCTTGCTAAATTTTGACCAAGTCCTGTGCTAAGAACATTTCCAATTAAAACTTCATTAATTTCTTTAGGATCTATATTTGCCCTTTTTATAGCTTCCTTAGCGGCAATTACTCCTAAATCAACAGCAGATAATTTAGATAATCCTCCACCAAAGCTTCCTATAGGAGTTCTTACAGCAGATACTATAACTACTTCTCTCATAATATCCTCCTATAATCTCATTCCACCATTAACAGATAAATTATGACCTGTTATATATGATGACTCATCACTAGCTAAGAATAAAACTGCATTTGCAATTTCCTCTGGCTCTCCAAGTCTTCCAAGCATAGTTTTTGCTCTCATATTATCTAATACCTTTTCTGGTACAGTTTTCATCATATCAGTATTTATATATCCTGGTGCTACTGAATTAACTCTTATCTTAGCTCCTTTTCTTGCAAATTCCTTTGCCCAAGTCTTTGTCATTCCTATTACACCTGCTTTAGTAGCAGCATAATTTGTTTGTCCAACATTTCCATATTCTCCAACTATAGAAGCTATATTTATTATTGAACCTGCTCCATTTTCCATCATATGAGGGCCTACTAATTGTGTTATATTAAATAACCCTTTTAAATTCACATTTATTACTAAATCCCACATTTCTTCAGTCATCTTTTGAATTAATGCATCTCTAGTAATTCCTGCATTATTAACTAAAATATCTACCTTACCAAATTTTTCAGTTATACTATCAAAAAATACTTTTATTCCATTTCTATCAGTAACATTTACTTCATACCCATAAATATTTTTATTTTCATATGGCAATTTATTCATATCAACAGCTATTACCTTAGCTCCTTCTCTAGCAAAAGTTTCTGCAATACATCTTCCAATTCCTTTAGATGCTCCTGTAACTATAGCAACTTTATTTTCTAATCTTAACATATTCATTCTCCTTTTAAATTGTAAGTACTTACTTACATATTTGTTTAAAAAAATTAACCTTTTCCATAAGGAATAAGATTAATTAATATTCATTTCTATACCTTGTATAAAGAAACGAATTGCTTAGTATGTTCTTCAACTAGTTCTTCCCATTTTATATTACTAACTGTATAATCTCCTAATATTTCTATTGTAAATGCACCTAGCAAACTATTTATAAGAGTTACAGCCATTATTTCGGGTTCACCTTTAATTTTGTTATTTTCCTTTAATTCTTTAAAGTAATCTTTTAAAATACTTATAATTTTCCTAGAAAGCTTAAGCTTTACAAAGTCCCTTTCATTATCTGATAATTTCATTTGAACCTTGTATAATTTTGTATTTTGAATTAATAACTTATATATTCTATTTGTAATTATAAACATAGATTCTTCGAAATTTAAATCTTCAGTATTCTTTAAAATAGAATCAATTTTAGAATCAATTACATAATATTCTGTGGTAACTTGAAATAAATTGCTTTTAGATCCAAAGTGTCTAAATATCGTTAATTCATTAACACCTGCTTCTTCTGCAATTTGTTTAGTAGTTGTAGGATAATACCCCTGCTCTGAAAATAATTTTAATGCTACCTTCATTATTTTTTTACTTGTTTCATTATTAGATTTCATATTAATATCTCCTTTATTACCATTTAGAGCAAGCAACTCCTCACATTTCCATCAATAATATTATACTATTTTTGTAAAACTAACAATAGATAAAAAACCTTTTATTATAGATAAGAATTCTATTGGTTTTTCATACATAGATGCATGACCTGAATCCTTAATCATAATATAAGTTGAATCCTTAATTTTATCTTTAATGAATTCTTGTTCATTTGCTGGTGTAATAAAATCATATTCACTACTTACAACTAAAGTCTTTGAACTTATTTTATCAATATGACTTCTTACATCATAACCTTCTGCACTTTCTATTAATCTTATCATTGCCTTTAAAAACTCTTCGTTAAAAACATTGTATAAAAATTCTTTTCTTTTATTCATCCATTCTATATTTTTAGTATAAAAACTTGGTGAATATATTATAGGTATAGTTACATTATAGAAAGCTTCTCCATTATTATATTCTGCTGCATTAATCCATCCCCTACCTATATCTTGTAACCAAGGATTTGTATAGCTTGTAGTATTAAATAATAAAAGCTTACTTATATACTCTTCATATTTTATAGCAAACTGTAAAGCAACTTCTCCACCATAAGAAATACCAAAAAGATTAATCTTAGTTAGTTTTAATTCATCTATTACTGCTTTAACTACTTCTACTTGGATATCTTGTTTATAGCTTTCATCCATCTTATCGGATTTCCCTTGATCTAAAAAATCTAAAAGTATAAGTTTATTATTTTTAGAAAGTTCTTCTACAAATACTTGCCAACTTCCATGAGACATCATTATTCCATTTAGAATTACTAATGGTTCCCCATCTCCATAAACTTCATAATATATATTTTTATTTTTATAACTTACATATGGCATATTAACACCTCTACTTCTAATAAATTAGACCTAGTTCTTTTGCTTTAATTAATAATTCATCTCTGAATTTAGGATGAGCTATCTCAATTAATTTATAAACTCTTTCTTTAATAGTAGTTCCCCTTAGTTCTGCAATTCCATATTCAGTAACTACCATATCAACATCATTTCTTGATAAACTTACAGCTGCTCCTGGCTTCAAAAATGGAACTATCTTAGAAATCTCTTCTTTTTCACCAGTTTCTTTATTTCTTACCATAGCTGTAGAGTATAAAGCTATAAAAGAACGTCCATTCTTTGATATTTGTGCACCTATAGCTGTATCTGCTTGTCCACCCGTTCCACTAAATTGCATTGTTCCAATTGACTCTGAAGCACATTGTCCAGTTAAATCTATTTCTATAGTAGTATTAATTGAAACTTGATTATCATTTTGACTAATTACATATGGATTATTTGTCCAATGTCCATCCATTATCATAATTGATGGGTTATCATCTAAGAATTCATAAAGCTCTTTTGTTCCAAGAGCAAAAGCTGCAACATGCTTTCCCTTATAGAAATTCTTTTTCTTGCCTGTAATAACTCCTGCTTTCACTAATTTCATCATTCCTGTAGTAAACATTTCTGTATGAATCCCTAAATCCTTCTTGTCAATTAGTGATGCTGCAACTGCATTTGGTATACCCCCTATTCCAAGTTGTATACAATCTCCATCATTAATTCTTTCTGCAATAAACTTTCCAATTAATAAATCTTTTTCATTAGGTTCTACATCAATTAGTGCAGGAACTTCATAATCGGTTTCAATAACATAATCTATATCACTTATGTGTACTTCTACATCTCCAAATGTTCGTGGATAATTCTTATTAATTTCAAGTATTACTAAATCTGATTCTTCCATCATTCTTTTTTCATATACATTACTTAACGATAATGATAAGTATCCATGCTTATCTGGTGGAGTTGCTGTCCCAATATAAATATTAGTTTTCTTATGGTGCATTCTTTTAATAGCTGCTAAATGAAGGTGATTTGGTATAAAAGATATATTACCATTCTTATGCCCTTTTCTCATAGCTGCTGTGTAAAACCATCCATCCATGCTAAATGAATCTTTATATTCTTCATTAGTGAAGTACTCAGCCATTTCCATTGGTAAACAAGTAGTAACTGTTACATCTTTTACTTTATTTGCTATCTTATGTAGATTACTTAAAATTTCCTTTGGTTCTGCTGATCCTAAGCCAGAAACTATTACATCACCACTATTAATTAAGTTTAAAGCCTTATCAACAGTTATATATTTTCCACTAATTAACTCTTTTGATTTAATTGTCTCTAACATATTAAACCTCCCATTAATTTTGTGCTACCACAAAATTATGAATGTAGAATGTAGAATGTAAAATGTAGAATTATTGATGTAATTTGTTCCAAATTACTAAAAATATATTTCCAAAAACTCCAAAGGAGTTTTTACATTCATTTTACATTCTTTCATTTCTTCATTCTTTCATTATATTATGTGGTATCACTTAATTTTTACTAGTTTCCTAATATAGTATCAATATTTTTGAATCCAACATAAGGCATCCATCCTGTTGGACTTGTTAAATCCATTTTAGCTAGTGACATTTCTTGAGTTCCAAGTCTCTTTCCATTAGCAAAATCTATCATTCCACCAAACGGATTTTCTATTGGTTCCTTTTCCATAGCAGCTATATAGTTTTCCCAAGTTATTTCGCCTTCAACTTTTTCTAAACCTTTAACAAAGAAGTCTGCAGCTATCCAACCTGTCATAGCATAAGCATTTGCAGCAAATTCTTCTGGAACTGTACTTGCAAATTCTTGCATTGCTGGTTTAGTAACATCTACCCATGAATTTCCATAGATATCAAATTTATCAGCAACATCTGCTTTAACTAAATCAACCATAGTTTTATCAACATTTACGTAAGTAGTAATAGCTGGTTTAGTATTTCCTTGTTTAGCTAATTCTTTAGCTATTTGTGGGAAAGTACCTTGAATTCCAGCGATAATAACTACATCTACATCTGCATTCTTAATTTTTGTAACTGCTGATGAAACGTCTTCTGCACCTGGAGCAACTTGCTCACTAACAACTTCCACTCCACCAATATTTTTTGCTTCTGTTTCAATACCCTTGATTAAATCTTTACCAGCATCATCATTAGTGTAGATAACACCTATCTTATCTGCTTTAAATTCTCCCTTTGCCCAAGCTGTCATAATACGTCCTTCCATTGGGTATACTGGTTGAACTGGGAAAATATTATCTCCTTCTCCCTTTGTTGCATTTTCGTTATATAATATTCCTGTTCCTGTTGCAAAATAAACTGCAGGTATTCCTATTTCTTTAAGATCATCTAATGTTGCTCCTACTACTGGAGTACCAAAATGTCCAACAACAGCAAATACTTTATCGTCATTTACTAATTTATCTAATGCAGCTTTTCCCTTTTCAGGATTAAACTCATCATCTGTGTGAACAAATTCTATTGTTCTTCCATTTACTCCGCCTTTTTCATTTACCATTTTAAAATAAGCTTCTATACCAGCATTAAATGGAACTCCTACTGGAGCAAAAGCTCCTGACGTAGCAGCACTATTACCTACTTTTATTGTAGTATCAGTAACCCCTTGTGCTGCCTCTTCCTTTTTACCACATCCTGCAAAAGCCATAGTTAGAGTAAGTGAAGCTAAAAGTAATGCAATTTTCTTTCTCATAAATTTTCCCTCCAAATTTTATTTTTATTTTATGTTAATTTTATTGTGTACTTTAATGAATTTATAAAAGATTACTCTCTTAATAAATTTAAATTATTTCCTAAGTCTTTGATTTATTATCTCTTTAACCTCCAAGATAAGCTTCTAATAACTTCTTATCTTGAATTAATTCATTTGCCTTGCCCTCCATGCTTACCTCACCAACTTCTAGTACATAAGCATAGTCAGCAATTTTCAATGTTTGAAGTGCATTTTGTTCTATAATTAATACAGTTGTACCTTCAGAGTTAATTTCTTTTACTATTTCAAATATAGTTTTAACTATAAGTGGTGCTAATCCTAATGATGGTTCATCTAAAAGTAAAACTTTAGGACTACCCATTAAAGCTCTAGCAATTGCAAGCATTTGCTGCTCTCCCCCACTTAAAGTTCCAGCTAATTGTTTTTTTCTTTCTTGTAAAATAGGAAAATATTTATAAACTCTTTCAAAGTTTTTAGCAATTTCTTTTTTGCTCTTTACTGTAAAAGCACCAACTCTTAAATTTTCTTCTACTGTTATATCGGGAAATATTTGTCTTCCTTCTGGTGATTGAACTATTCCTAAAGCTGTTATTTTTTCAGGTGCCATATTTACAATATTTTTACCACAGAATTCTATACTTCCATTTTCAGCAGATACAATTCCAGAAAGAGTTTTCAATGTTGTAGTTTTTCGTGCTCCATTAGCACCTAATAAAGCTACTATTTCACCTTCTCTAACCTTTATATTAATTCCCTTTAAAGCTTTTATACTGCCATAAGAAACAGTAAGATTATCTAATTTTAAAATTGTATTACTCATCTTACTCATCCTTTCCTAAATAAGCCTCTTGAACATCCTTATTAGTTTGGATTTCCTTTGGAGTACCTTCTGCAAGTTTTCTACCAAAAGATATTGCACAAATTCTATCGCATATATCCATAACTAATCTCATATCATGCTCAACCAACAAAATATTGCATTTATATTCATCTCTAATGCACTTTATAAGTTTTGATAAATCAAGAGTTTCAGTATCATTAAGACCTGCTGCTGGTTCATCTAAAATAATTAACTTTGGATTACTCATAAGAGTTCTTCCAAGTTCAATTTTTTTAAGAACACCATAAGGTTGTCCACCTGCAAGTTCATACTTTTTATTTTCTATTCCTAGAAAATTTAATATTTTTATAGCTTTTTCTATGTTTTCTGCTTCTTCTTTTTTTGCCTTCTTAGTTCTAAAAGCATTTGCAAAAAGTCCAGTTTTATATGAAATATGGGCTCCTATTAGTAAATTTTCAAGTAAACTTAAATCTTTAATTAATTCAACATTTTGAAATGTTCTAACTAATCCTAGCTTTATAATACTATGTGTTTCTTTTTCTACTAAATTTATATCTTCATTATTTATTGATTTAAATATTACTTTTCCATTATCAGGTTTATAAAATTGTGTAATACAATTAAATACTGTTGTTTTTCCTGCTCCATTAGGTCCAATTAATCCATATATTTCTCCTTCATTGATGTGAAAACTCAAATCATCAACAGCCTTTAGTCCACCAAAAGCAATGGATAAGTTCTCTACTTTAAGCGTTTGTGTTAAGCTCATCTACTTTCACCTTCTTCTTCTTAAAATACTTCTTTATATCATGACCTAAATAAATCAGTCCATATGGATAGAATAAAATAACAACTATTATAAGGATTCCTGTAAATATATATGCTAAGCCATCTATTGATCCTATTACTGGTAACTGTTTTAGTATAAGGTCTGGAACTCCAAATACTATTATTGATCCTATTATTGGACCAGATATAGTTCTAAGTCCTCCAATTACTATTACTGCTAATATCTGA
>JAEZAL010000171.1 GCA_023427705.1 Bacillota bacterium
TACTTTTTAACAGGAACTTCCATAAAGTCATCTTGTTCTATATAGATTTCTCTTGAGAAAGGAACTTCTCTTGTACCAGCTTCTTCGTTTTTAGCATTATTTGAAACTGGTAACATTTCTGTTTGTCCTTCTGGATAGTTAGTTATAACTACTTTTAATGGTCTCATAACTGCCATAGCAGCATTAGCTTTTAGTTGTAAGTCTTCTCTTATAAAGTATTCAAGCATTTGAGAATCTACTACTGAATTTGCCTTTGAAACTCCAATTGCTGAGCAGAAGTTTCTAATTGCTTCAGGTGTATAGCCTCTTCTTCTTAATCCAGAAACAGTAGGCATTCTTGGATCATCCCATCCATCAACTACCTTTTCATCAACTAATTGCTTAAGCTTTCTCTTACTCATAACAGTGTTAGTCATATTAAGTCTAGCAAATTCAATTTGTCTTGGAGTATGCTCCATTTCACATTCTTTAACAAACCAATCATAAAGAGGTCTATGGTCTTCAAACTCTAAAGTGCAAATTGAGTGAGTTATTCCTTCAATTGCATCTTCAAGAGGATGAGCAAAATCATACATACGATATATGCACCATTTATCACCAGTGTTGTGGTGTGTTGCATGAGCAATTCTATATATAATAGGGTCTCTCATATTAATGTTAGGAGAAGACATATCAATTTTAGCTCTTAGAACCTTTGAACCATCTTCAAATTCACCATTTTTCATTCTTTCTAATAAGTCAAGATTTTCTTCCACAGATCTATTTCTATAAGGACTTTCTTTTCCAGGTTCAGTTAAAGTTCCTCTATATTCTCTTATTTCTTCTGGAGTTAAATCACAAACGTAAGCTAAGCCTTTTTTAATTAATAGCTTTGCTTTATCGTACATAATATCAAAATAATCAGAAGCAAAATAGATATTATCCCAATTTCCACCTAGCCATTTAACATCTTCTTTAATTGACTCAACGTATTCAGTGTCTTCTTTAGTAGGGTTAGTATCATCGAATCTTAAATTAAATTTACCTTTAAACTCTTCTGCAAGACCTGAATTTAAAACTATTGATTTAGCATGGCCTATGTGTAAATAGCCATTTGGTTCAGGTGGGAAACGAGTTATTATTTCATCATGTTTTTTGTTTTCTAAGTCTTCAATAATTATATTTCTTATAAAGTTAGATGACATGTTTTCATTTGACATATGCAAACCTCTCCTATACAAATTATCTTTTAGTATTATATATAGTTATATACTATTTTTTTACTTTTAAATCAAATATTTTTGAATAATAAATATGTATATAATTTTAAACTAATGAGGAGAAAAAATAAAGTATTAGTAAGGGAAAAGATAGATTTTATAAGTAATAATGTGAAAATATATATTTATAAGTAAATTTTTAGTAGATATTACATAAAAATAAATAATAAATTGAAAAATATTGCTGTTAGAAAAGTGAATATTATATTAATTTCAAATAATGGTATAAAAAGTAAAAATAATGTATAATTATTTTATAAATAAACTTAACTAGAAGGGAGAGGGTTATATGAAAGAAAAAGTTAAAGCGTTTTTTGCTTCCATAGGTTATTTACTTCTGACGCTATTAGTTCAATTATCGGTATCTATGATAGGTGGAATAATAATAGGGGTATTTTATGTAATATCAGAAATGTCACAAATGAGTAGTGGAGAAGTTAATATTGAGCCAGACTTAACTAGAATGGTAGATTTAACTTTAAGTTTAACAAATGTGTTTCTATTAATATCATCTATATTAACTGTACTTGTTTTAATTTTAGTTTATAAAATTAAAAAGAGAAATTACAAGGAAGAGCTTTTAATTAATAAAACAAGCAAATTTAATATTGTTTTTGCAATCATTTTAGGTGTTGCTTGTTGGCTATTCAATTCTGGAGCATTGAGTTTGATAGATGAAGCAGGATTATTTTCAAGTCAATTCCAGTACATGGAAGAAGTTCTATCTCCACTTGGTAGTGGTAGCGTAATTATGTCTATAATTACAATTGGAATAGTTGCACCTTTTGCTGAAGAGTTTTTATTTAGAGGGATTATTTATAATACTTTAAAGAAAAAAATATCTATTAAATGGACAATAATAATACAAGCAGTTTTATTTGGAGTTTTCCATGGAAACCTAATTCAAGGAAGTTATGCAACACTTCTAGGTATAGTTTTTGGATACGTTACTTATAAAACAAAATCTTTATGGCCAGCAGTAATAATCCATATGGTTAATAATTTAATTGCCACAATGTTTATGTATGTACCAAGCACATGGTTTAACAGCATATTAGTTTACGTAGCATTCTTAATAATTGGAATTATTTTAATTACCATATCTATAAAGCTAATAAAGAATAAAAATGAAGAATATGATGAAGTTATAGATTTTAATAATATCAATAATTTAAATTAATTATAGAAAGTCTAACAATTATTTACCATAATGATTGTTAGACTTTTTTTCTTGATTCTAATTCTAATATAGATATAATACAAATAAGTGGATGTTATAAATAATGTTAAATTATTGTATTAAGAAAAAGAAAGGAGTTTTAGAATGATTAAATTGATAGCATCAGATATGGATGGGACTCTATTAAATGAGAATAATGAAATTAATGATGAATTTTTTGATATATTTAATAAACTTAAGAAAAGAGATATAATCTTTGCAGCTGCAAGTGGAAGACAATACTATAATTTATTAAAAAGATTTGAAAAAATAAGAGATGATATAATGTTTATAGCTGAAAATGGTACTTTTGTAGTTTATAAGGGTGAAGAAATATTAGTGAATTCATTAAATAGGAAAGTAGCAAATGAGCTTATTAATATAGGAAGAACTATAGACAACGCTTATGTTATTCTTTGTGGTAAAAAATCAGCTTATATTGAAAAAGATGATGAGAGATTAGTTGAACAAACTAAAAAATATTATGAAAGATATGAAATAGTTGATGATTTAACTAAAGTTCATGATGATGTACTTAAAGTAACTATTTGTGATTTTTCTGGATCAGAATTAAATAGTAATAAATATTTTAAAGAGTATAAGGACAAGCTTCAAGTAACTGTTTCAGGAGAAATATGGCTAGATATTACTGCAAAAGGAGTAAATAAGGGTGTTGCTATTGAAAAGGTTCAAGAAATGTTAGATATTACACCTAAAGAAACTATGGTATTTGGAGATTATTTAAATGATTTAGAAATGATGGGAAAGGCTTATTATAGCTTTGCTATGGCAAATGCTCATGAGGATTTAAAGAAAGTTTCTAGATTTACTGCCAAGAGTAATAATGACAATGGAGTAGTAGAAGCTATAAAAGAAGTTGTGAAGTTTTAGTTTGAAAAATTTAATACATATATATTAAGAGTTTAGGAGCTGTTGCAACAGCTCCTAAATTAAAAATGTAAAATGTAAAATTATTTTATTTCTTCTAGTAAAACAACTCCATTTTTATCAGGAGTAATATTAACTTTTCCATTTTGCACAGTATATTTTTTATCAGTATAAAAATCTTTTACTTTAAGTCCATCATTCCAAATAGAAGAAACATCTATTTCAGATTGGCTTTGGACTTCAGTTGCTATTACTATTTTATCACTTATATTATTTTTATTATAAGTTCTACTAAAAGCATAAGGAGAGGATTGAAGCATTTTATGTTCACCAGCTCCAACAGATATATGATTATCTCTAAATTGACCTAACTTCTGCCAATGAGATAAGGTTTCTTTATCTATACTGTCCCAATTCATATCTGACCTAGAAGGCTGATCTTTAGCAGTTGTAACAGTATTTGTAGATGCTTTTCTATTTGATTCATCACCATAATAAATTTCAATTCCTCCTGGAGCCATTAGTAATTTTGTTCCTAAATTAATCATATTACCTCTTGTTAGGCCAGTATCGTGGGAAGAAATATAACTAAGAACATTAAAACTATCATCACTATTAAGTTTATCATCATATTCAGAGTAGATTTCTTCAAGATATTCTAAACTATCACCTTTAGGAAAATTAAAATTAATTATTGAATCAAAACCATTATCATAATATTGATTTTTTTCTAGACCTTGTCCAAAAACTTCTCCTGTCATCCAAAAGTCATCTGTCCAATTTGCGCCTGGGCTATCTGGATTATTTTCTCTCCAAGTTTTTAAGGCGTTATTAGATTCATCTTTCAATTGTTGCCATCTAAAGATATCAATATGCTTAGCAGTATCTGCTCTGAAGCCATCTATTCCGAATTCTTCTACCCAAGCAGAAAGCCATTTAATAATATAAGTTGAAGGGTCTACATTTAAATTAGTTCTATATTTAATTGCTGATGGAACTATCCATCTTTCATTATTTTCAGAGGTATCTTTTTCCCATTTTCTTTGAAGAATTGGAGGAATATCTACTGGTTTTGTTGATTCAGTTTTAATATCAGGTAATCCAGAAAGGTTCATATTAAGATCATTACTTCCACCATGAGTATATCCAGGCAAACCAGCTCTTATCCATTGGTTTCCCCACCATTTTGCCCATTCTTCCTCATGTCCATTATAATCTACAATTGTCTTATTATAAGTATCATAGTTTTCAGATTCACTTGGTTGCCAATTTGAAATATCAATAGATGAATCTTTTAATGGTTTAAAATCATAGTCTGCCATATCCTTTAAATTAGAGTATCCAGTATGATTTATAACAACATCTAGGACAACCCTAATACCTTTAGAATGAGCAGTATCAACAAACTCTCTCATATCATCCACAGTCCCCATATTCTTATCTATAGCTGTCCAATCTAAAGCATAGTAGCCATGATATCCGTAGTGAGCAAAGGAGCCAGAACTATCTCCAGAAATAAATCCATGTATTTGTTCTACTGGGGAAGTAATCCAAATAGCATTTATGCCTAGATCAGTAAAGTATCCATCTTTTAATTTTTTAGTTAGCCCTTTTAAATCTCCACCATGAAAGGTGCCAACAGTTGAACCTTTAGCATCTATTGAAAGTCTTCCATAAGAATTATTATTAGATTTGTCACCATCATAAAATCTATCAGTCATAACAAAGTATAAGCTTAAGTTGTCCCAAGAAAATGGTTTGTTTTCTAAATCATTTTTGTTATTAAAAATATTAATAAGAATTATTGTTGTAACAATTAATGTAATTGAAGATATAACCGACAAATATAGTAATTTCTTTTTTCTCATAAAGTCACCCCTCTTTAAGATAATATAATTTGAATTTATCATAATAAATATTTGATAACAATTATAAAAGGTGTTTATAGGATAAGTTTGGATTTGAATACAAAAAAGAAAAGAAAATTTAGATAAAGATAATACAAATTAATGAGACTTTAGTCCTAATTATTTATGACCATTAAGGGGCAATAAAGGACTATTAAAAGTTAGTAATTAGTATGAAAATATATATATAAGGTAAAATGTTAAAATTAGTATAAATTTTAGACTTAATGTAAAAATGAAGGAGGCTAAATATGAATTGTATTGGAGTAGATTATATTGTTTCAACTACAGTATTATATGAAGGTTTTTCTGGTTATAATGGTGTCTTAAAATTTCCTAGAGATAATATTAATAAGTTAAGAGAAATAGTTAATAGATATAAAAATCATAGTGATAATTTAATAGCTATTGAAGAAGAAACATTATATTTAAGGGAGTTTATATATAAATTTAATAGTAATGTGTCTATTGAAAAAATAATATATCCATTAGGTAATTATGATATTATAAGCTATGAAATTATAGATTTATCAAATAGAAATGAAAAGCTAATAAGTTCTATGGAAGAAGTAAAAAGTGATAATGAAGAATTAGAAGTTTTATTAAATAATATAAATGTTTCTAGTATTAAATTAAGAATAAAAAGCAGAAAAAATATATGGCCTAAAGTTACACAAATTCAAATAGTAAAAGAAGACTAAAAACTTACAGTTAATAAAATATTATCTGTAAGTTTTTTATTTGAAAAAATATAAATATATTAAATAATAGATTAACCTTATAAAAATCTTAATAATAAATTATTTGTATCACAATATAATTTTTATATTGTAAAATATAAATATGGAATTATTTATGTTTTACATAAAATCTAAGGGGGAGTTTTTATGAGAAAATTATTTGATTATTTTATTTTAAAATATAAGACAAATGAAATTAGGTGGATGGATTTAGCTTGGTTTATAATTTTACCAATAATAAATATCAATTATATAATAGCAGGTTCTTTAGCTAAGAATGGTAAAGAGCTATCTTTAATTATTGATAATAAGATACCTTATGTATCGGCATTTATTTTTCCATATATATATTGGTATGCTTTTGTATTTTTAGGATTAATATTTATTTTATCTAAGGATAGGAAGAGATATTTAAGGGCTCTTATGGGAATATATATTGGCATGTGTATTTGTTATGTTTTTTATTATTTATATCCTGTAGAGATTTCAAGGCCTGTAATTGCTAATAATACAATATCAAACAAATTAGTAAATTTAATATATGAAACTGATAGACCTTTTAATTGTTTTCCATCAATTCATGTATTAAACACATATATGATTATGAGGTTTACAAAAATTAAGGATAATAAGTCATGGTTTATTTATACAAATATTATTGGGATTTTAATAATTTTATCTACATTATTTATCAAACAACATTATTTTTTAGATGGAGTTGCAGCAATAATTATTTCTGAATTAGTTATTTTGGCAATTAATAAAATTGAAGATAGGTATTTAGTAAAAGCCTTAGAATTACCATATAAAATTGTTGGTAGAATAAAAGAAAAAATAGATATTCCAATAAATTAAATGTTAATAGTTTTAATATAAATTGAAAGGATAGATGTTATTACATTTGTAATCTCTATCCTTAATTTAATATAAACAAAATATACACATTTTTTTAACAAAAACTATTTACAAATAATAATTGTTAATATATAATAAGGACACCGAGGTAATTAAATATAGAAAATTACTGAATTTAGGAGGATTTTAATTATGAAGAAATTTGTTTGTACAGTATGTGGATATGTGTATGAAGGAGATACAGCACCAGAAATGTGCCCAGTATGTAAAGTTGGAGCTGATAAGTTCGTAGAACAAACTGGAGATTTAAAATGGGCTGATGAACATAGAGTTGGAGTTGCTAAAGATGTAGATCCAAGAGTTATGGAAGGATTACAAGCTAACTTTATAGGAGAATGTACAGAAGTTGGTATGTACTTAGCAATGTCAAGACAAGCTGATAGAGAAGGATTCCCAGAAGTTGCTGAAGCTTACAAGAGAATAGCATTCGAAGAAGCAGAACACGCTGCAAAGTTTGCTGAATTAATTGGAGAAGTAGTTATAGCTGACACTAAATCAAACTTACAAGCTAGAGTTGATGCTGAGCACGGTGCTTGCCAAGGTAAGAAAGATTTAGCTACATTAGCTAAGCAATTAAACTTAGATGCAATCCATGACACAGTACACGAAATGTGTAAAGATGAAGCAAGACATGGACAAGCATTCAAGGGATTATTAGACAGATACTTTGGTCAAAACTAATCTTTAAATATTCAATGGAGCTGTATTATACAGCTCCTATTTTTTTACTAAACTAGTTTTCTTATCTATTATCATATTATATGAGAGTCCTAATAATATTAATATTCCACCAATTATTTTTCCAATAGAAACTGTACTATAAGAATAGTAATCTATTAAAATCCCTATAGAAAGTTGTCCTATAAATACTAATAAGGATAATGAAAAATTAGATACTTTAGGAGTGGTGTAGTTTGAGAGTAAAACAACTAGTATCCCTATAGCCCCACCTAAATATGAATAGAAAGGAATGCTTGAGTAATTAATATTTCCTATGTTTAGATATTCCTTACTTAATATAAATAAAATAAATGCTGCAACTAATCCTGTTAAGTAATTTATAAAAGTACCCTGTAAAGTTCCTATTTCATCTGCAATTATAGAATTAAATATTCTTGAAATTACTACAGAAACTCCAGCTAATATAGCTATTAAAATATATAAATAAAGCATAAATAATAATCTCCTTTTAATAAACAGTCATTACAACTATTCCTAATATAATTAACAAGAATCCAAATGTTTTTTTCTTTTGAAAGCTTACTTTTTGCATCTTCATCAATCCAAAACTATCTATAATAATTGATGAAATACTTTGTGCGAGTAAGCCTAATGAAATAGTCAAAGTTGCTCCAAGAGCACTAAAACTTATATTATTAAATAAAACAGTAAAAACTCCAATTATACCAGCACTGTATAAAATTAAAGGGATTTCTTTACTAACTTTAATTTTATATTTCTTCAGTATTAAGATTACACTAAGTATAATAATGCCTAAAATATGAATTGCTAAAACAGATGAATAATTACCTAAATACTTTGATAATATTCCATTAAAACTAATCATTACAGTTATTAGAATTCCAGTAAAAAAGGATAAAAAATTGTACATGATATTCCTCCAAGGCTTTTTATATTAATTTATCATATAAGAATTAAATTTCATTATGACATATGTCATAATAAATATATAATATTTTAATAAGGGTTAATAAAGGGGAGAATATGAATAGAGTTAAAGATTTTAATTTAATAAATAAATACATAAATATTCATAACATAGGGAGTTTGTTTAATTCAGATATTAAAGAAAATTTAGAGCTTCTTTTCTTTGATAAAAGAGAATTAATATTTAAAAAAGGTGATGAAATTAATTATTTAATGTTCTTTGTTGAAGGAAAAGCAAAAGTTTATATGACACTTGAAAATGGTAAATTTCTTTTATTAGATTTCTATAAGGAATTAGATACATTAGGAGATTTGGAGTTAGTTACAAATGATGTTTCTACTTGTAATGTAGAGGCTATAGAACCTTGTGTATGTATAGGCATTTCAATAAAGCTTATTAAAAATATGTATTGTAAAGATACAAATTTACTTAACTTTTTATGTACTTCATTAGGAGAAAAACTAAAGAGATCATCAAGGAATTCAAGTATTAATTTGCTATATCCACTAGAGAATAGATTAGCAAGTTATATTATATCTATAGGTGTAAAAGAAGAAAATAAGTATTTCAAATTTGATGAGACATTAACTATTATTTCTGAACTACTTGGGACAAGTTACAGACACTTGTTAAGGACATTAAATAATTTATGTGATAAAAAGATACTAAGTAAAAAGGATGGTCTTTATATTATTTTAGATTATAAGAAATTAAAAACTCTTTCAGCTGATATATATAGGTAATTAATTTACAGATATTTCACATGATTTATATATTTATATATTTTACATATGATATAATATAGATTATTAATTTCAATGAAAAGAGGTAAACATATGAAGATAAAAAAGATATCAGCACTTTTAGTAGCAATGGCTATAACTATAGGGTTAGCAGGATGTACAACAGCTGGACCTAAATTGCCAGAAGGAGATGTAAAAGTAATAAATCAAGAGGTTCAAGGAGTTGTTGAGTTATTATTAGAAGCATCTGACTATGGAAATGATAAAAGTACTGTTTCATCTATGGTGTTACCACAAGATTCTCAATATAATATAAATTTATCTATGGAAAAGTACTCAAATGGTGAATTAGTTGATACAAAAGAAATAGCCAATTATACAACAGATACTATTGCTAAGGACTCAATTATTCATATAGTACTTAACACAGGAAAAGTGAATGATAATGAAGCTGATAAGTCAATATATTCTATTGCAGAAATAGATTCTGCAAATACAGAAAATAAGAATAATCCAGATTATAAAGTAACTAAATATTATGGTGAAGCTATAGACTTTGATTCAAAATCTGCAGTAGCACAATCAGGAAAAGCATTAGACGAAGAAGTTACATTAATTGGATTAGTAAAGTTTAAAGAAGATGACACTGAAAAGTCTGCAATTAATCTTGATTCATATAAAGATGAAGTAGGTAAGTATTCTGAAGTTACAATAATAAATGCAAAAGTAAGCAAGAAATAGTAAAAATAGTTTTTATGCAAATCATTCCATAGCAAAAATAAAATTTGATATAATGAATGTAAATTTGTATAATTGTTATGAATTATAATAAATGGAGTGAACGAGATGAGACTAAGAAAAAAGCCATGGGCTAGACCAGAATTAGAAGCATGCAATTTTTTTATAGTAAATCCAAGTGAATATAAAGGTAAATGGAGAGAATCATTTAATAATGATAATCCTATATATTTAGAATTAGGATGTGGAAAGGGTACTTTTGTAGCTGTTCACGGATCAGAAAATCCAAATATTAATTATGTAGCTATAGATATTAAAGATGAAGTATTAGTACTTGCAAAAAGAAATATTGAAAATGCTTATAATGAAAAAGGTTTAGAAGTAAATAATTTAAAATTAATGGCACAAGAGATATTCTTAATTAATGATGTTTTTAGTAAAGAAGATATAGTTGACAGAATATATATTAACTTCTGTAATCCTTGGCCAAAGGAAAGACATAAAAAGAGAAGATTAACATATCCAACTCAATTAGAAAAGTATAAAGAATTTTTATCTAAAGATGGAAGAATATATTTTAAAACTGATGATGATGAGTTATTTGAAGAATCTTTAGTATATTTTAAAGAATCAGGTTTTGAAATAGAATATATAACGTATGATTTACATAAAAGTGATTTCGTTGGAAATGTTAGAACTGAACATGAAAATATGTTTAGTGAACAAGGAATAAAAATTAAGTGCTTAATAGCAAAGAGATAGAAATATAAAATTATATTAGAGATTAATTAATTATTTTTATACTACTGGAAATTGTAATTTTCAGTAGTATTTTTATTTTCTTTATAAATAAATAATCATAAATAAAATTATTTATATAGACAGTACTTTTCGAAATATATATAATAGCTATATTTCTATAAAAATGCATATAATGGATTAATTTACATATATTAAATTAATTACTTTAGGGGGGATATTATGAGGTTAATAATAAGATTAATTATGGGAATTATGGATGGGGGAATTACTAAAGAAATTAAGCCCTTGGAAGATGGGAAATTCATATTAAAAATGAATAAAGTCTACGGATTTATGGGGATTTTATCGTGTATTATGGCTTTATTTTTTATTGTTATAGGAGTAATAACTGGTGGTCTTTTTGGGAAAGATAGCATATATGTTTTAATTATATTTGCTCTGTTTTTTTTAATAGGATTATTTTTAGTACTATACTCTTATAATACAAAGGTAGAAGTAAATTCAGAAAAGTTAATTTACAGAGGGTTTACTGGTAAAATAAAAGAAATTCAATGGAATCAAGTAGAGAATATTTCTTTTAACGTAACATCAAGGGAATTAATTTTAAAATCAAATAATATAAAGGTTAAGTTGCCTATTCATTTAAAGGGAATGGGTAGTTTAATAAATATAATTAAGAAAAAAGTTAAATTTTCAATTTATGAACAAGCTTTCGAGAAAATGGGTGTATACTAATAAGTGAATCTAATAAATCCTTAATACATTAAAAGGTAGTAAATTTTTGGTAATAATAATTTTAAATTTAATATAAAGAAACTTATAAAAAACTACTATTTCTTAATTTGAATTAAGAAATAGTAGTTTCATTAATTTGAAATATTTATCCGTATATTTAGTAAAAAAATACTTATTTTTCTATTGTCTTAATTTGCAGATAAGTTCTATAGTATTTAAAAATATATCTATTTCTTTTGTAGAGTTATAAACTCCAAAGCTTGCTCTTACCATTCCAGGCATTTTACAACTTGAATCTACTAGATGTCTAGCAGATTCTTCAGCATTTAAATTCAGTAATCTTTTTACATATGGATGGGCACAAAAAGCCCCTTGTCTTACTGCTATAGCTCTCAAATCAGCTAATAATCTAGCACATTCTGCATGATAAATATCTTTAATATTAAAAATTACTATACCAAGCCTATCTTCAACATTTAAATTATCTCCATAAGAAATAATATCTTTTATCGAGTTTAGACCTTTTATAGCATGTTTTAATAATATTTTTTCATTTTTTTCTATAACTTCATAACCTATATTATCTAATTCTTTCATTGCTTCTACTAAAGCAATAGCACCAAAAAAATTAGGACTTCCAGCTTCATTTTTTTCAGGGGGTGGTAGTAATACTTCTGAATCATCTAAAACAGATTCAACTGTACCTCCACCTTTAAGATCAGAATTTAATCTTTCAAATTCTTCTTTTAATCCAATAATTGCACCACATCCAAAAGGAGCATACATTTTGTGTGCAGAAAAGACCAAATAATCAATTGAAGTTTCACTAAAGTCTATTTTTTTATGAGCGACAATTTGAGCACCATCAATTATTAATTTAGCATTATATTTATGAACAAGTTTAGATAAATAAGATAAGTTATTTATATAACCTGTAACATTAGAGGCGGCTGTAACTGTGACATATTTAACTAAACCTTTATTTTTTTCTAGTAAGTATTCTAGTTCATCTAGTTTTAGCCTACCATTTTCATCTACTTCAATATATTTTAAATTACATTTACCTCTCCAAGGCAAATCATTAGAATGGTGTTCCATCCTACTTGTAATAACAATATTACTTTTATCTTCAATTAATATATTAGATAATCTATTTATACCTTCTGTTGTATTATTTACAAAAATAACTGTGTATTTGTCCTTAGGAGCATTAAAAAAATCTAAAATATAATTTCTTGATTCAGCATAGATTTTAGTTGAATACTCTGATTTTTGTCCCAGTCCTCTACCTATTGCTCCATAAAGTTCACAGGCCTTTGATATTCTATCAAGAACGCTTTTGAATACTGGAGTTGTAGCTGCGTTATCAAAATTTATTGGTATTATTTTATTATTATTTGTAATTGATACTTTCTTATCAAGGCCTATAAATAAATGTCTAAAAGAATTGTTTGTTAAATCATTCATAGCAAAACCTCCTTTATATACTATTCATTTAAGCAAGATAAGGTGAAAGAAAATTAAGTAAAGTACGTTCTACAGTGAATAAATAGAACATATATAAAAATATAGCATATACTTATAATGAAATATTTTTTGGAGGAAATATATGTATTATAATAATATTACAGGTAATGAAGATGATGATTTAAAGTTCATACCATTAAATATATCTGAACCCTTTAGAGCTAAGGATTCAACTTGGTTTCCTATTATAGATATTGCATTACCTGCATTTAGTGAAATTCCAAATAGTTTTGCATCAAGCTTTTCTACACCTTTTAATAATTCTAATGTGCAACCAAATACTTTAAAAACATTAGATTTTATCCAAGGTGATAATGCTAACTTACAAAAAAATAATCTACAAAAAAACAATCAACAATTACAAAATTTTCAACAAGATTTTGATTTAGAGTATCCATCAGAAATATTTAATGAAGAATTACCTTCTTACAATAAGAACGAAAAGTGTAAGCAAAATACAGGCTCACAAAATATGATGCAACAAGGTCAGGGACAACAAAACACAAGCCCACAAAATATGATTCAACAAGGTCAGGGACAACAAAATACAGGTTTGCAAAATATGATGCAACAGGGTCAAGGATATCAAAATACAGGCTTGCAAAATATGATGCAACAGGGTCAAGGATATCAAAATACAGGTTTACAAAATATGACGCAACAGGGTCAAGGACAGCAAAATACAAGTTCACAAAATATGATGCAACAAGGTCAAGGGCAACAAAATACAGGTAATCAAATAGATACTGGAAATAGTCAATATATAAATAATAGAGAGTATCTTGAAGAACCAATTCATATGGATATTTTAAGAAATTTAACTTTTGAAGATTACTTAATTAAACCTTACAGAGGTGAAGATGGAAATCAAATAAATCAAATTGACAATATTTTTAAAATGATAAATAATGATAAGTCTATAACTGATACCTTTAAAGCATATAATATTCCTATACCTATTTATCAGTTAATTATTAAAAAAATAATTAAAATGACTTTAGATAATTCTAATTGTATGTGAGGTGAATAAGATGTTGTTTCGCAATAATTTACCTAATTTACAAAGTAAAATAAGATTTCTTCATGCAGTACCATCAGCACCTAACGTAGATATATATTTAAGTGGAATGCTAATGGGAAGAGATTTAGCATTTTCTGATATAACATGTTATGAGAATATAGCTCCTGGTAACTATGAAGTACAATTATATAAATCTGGAAGTTATGATAAACCATTAATAACTAGAAATATAGATATTCTTCCTAATAGTAGTTCAACAGTTAATGTAGTAACACTTGGAGGTGGTATAAGCATTTTTACTTTAAATGATGCTAATGTAGAAGGTAATATAACAAATTGCTTTTTAAGATTTATTCATTTATCGCCAAATGCTCCATTAGTATCGTTATCATTATCAAATGATGCAATTATTTTTGGTAATGTAGAATATTTAGAAACTACTGGATACTACCCATTATCACCAGCAATATATGACTTTAGAGTTAGTTTTTCTTCATTATCAGGATTATATAAATATATTAATGATAAAAAACTTGAAAATGGAAGATTTTATACCATATATATTATAGGCTTATTAAATAGAAATCCAAAGTTAGGATATCTTCTTGTTGAAGATGGGAGAGACATTTAGAATTAAAAAATGAAAGAATGAAAAAATTAAGATAAATTCTTAGTGATTAATAAAGTTAGGATATTTTTGTTAGAGCTGTTTATTACAGCTCTTTATTTATTATATAAAAAATTAGAAAAAAACAAAAAACTCCAATAGGAGTTTCTTAAACTAAGATTTTAGTAATTTTATGTTCTTAATGAGAGTATATGTGGCTTAATATAATTGTAATAATACCTAAAAAAATTGAAAAAAGGTAAGTCTTATGGTACTTATATTCTCTTGCAGTTGGAATAAGCTCTGCAAAAGAAATATAAAGCATTATACCTGCTACTAAAGCAAAAGTTATAGACAATATTATTTCATTAATATAAGGTCTTAAAAATAAAAAGGCTATGAAAGCTCCAAAAGGTTCAGCAAGTCCTGAATAAAGAGTATATTTAAAGGCTTTGGTCTTGCTATTTGTAGAATAATAAATAGGCATTGCTATTGATATACCTTCAGGAATATTATGAAGTGCTATAGCAAGAGTTATAGAAATTCCTAAAGATGTACTTTCATATCCAGAAACAAAGGTTGCAATTCCTTCAGGGAAATTATGTATCATTAATGCAATCATTGATACAAATCCAACTCTATAGAGTTTTTGAGGATTTGAGCCATTAAATTTTTGAGGATTATCAGGAATTAGCTTATCAATAAGTAAAGCCATTATAGCACCAGCAATTAAAAAGAATAAGGCAAATAGAACTCCTTTAAAGTTCCCATTATACTTACTTAAAGTTTCTTCTGCAGAAGCAAATAGATCTGTAAAAGATACAGTTATCATTACTCCAGCAGAAAAAGATAATGCAAAGGTTATTAATTTTTTATTTTGCATATTAGAAAAAAATAATATAAAGGCACCTAATACAGTTGAAAGACCTGCAATTAGTGACAAAATTAATGGTATAAAAGATTGATTATGTATCATATAATTCTCCTAAAAATTAATAAATATATTATTAATATATTTACTTTTAAGAATACTATGCAAAATAATGAAATATTAACCAATAAATACAAAAATATATTTACAAATAGAAACAATAAAACTATACTAGTGTATATACACTAGTTAGGGGGATTATAAATGGAAAGTAGTAATAAAATTAGAAAGATGGTATTTGCAGCTGTATTAACAGCAATTGCAATAATTATTCCTACCCAATTTGGTTTTTTGAAAATAACAATACCACCTTTTACAGCCACAATAGCATCACATGTACCAATGTTTTTAGCAATGTTAATATCACCAGCTGTGGCAGCCTTTGTAGGTATAGGATCAGCTTTAGGATTCTTTATAACTTCTGACCCAGTAGTAGCAGCAAGAGCAGCTATGCATATAATAGTTGGGTTTATTGGAGCATTAATAGTTAATAAAAATAAGAGTTTTAAAAAAGCAATTGCAATTACTGCACCAATTCATGGAATTTTAGAGGGGCTAGTAGTTATACCTTTTGGATATTCTGTTTATGAATTTATAGTAGTTGTTGCTATAGGAACTACTCTTCATCATATAGTAGATGGAGTGTTATCTTATTCTTTAGCTAATTCTTTAGCTAAGGCAAGAAGAAAAGATCTTTATGAAGTATTTACAAGTGAAGTAGTTTAAGAAAAAATAACAATAAATGTTTAAAATATATAGAAATTAAAGCGTAAACTCTATATTATAATATATAAATTAGTAAACACATTTAAAATAATAAGCATAAAGGGAATATACTTTCCTTTATGCTTATTATTTTTAGCTATTACATTGATTTTGAATATTTCATTATTACTATGCCATCTTCAATATAATAGGAATTAAGATTTAAATTTATTTGTGGATTATTATCTAAAAATAATTTTCTGCCTTTTCCTAAAATAGTAGGTATTATTCCTATAATAAATTCATCAATTATATTATCCTTAATAAAGTTATCAATAAGTATTCCACCACCAAATAAATATATATTTTTACCTTCTTCTTTTAAATCAAGTATAGTCTTACATATATCTCCACTTATAAAGTGATAGTTATCATAGTCATCAATTTCTTCTGTAGTTGCAATATATACTTCTTTTTCTTTATAATCTTCATGAAAGCCTTGAATACAGCAATTTTTACCCATAACAACAACATCAATATCTTCTACAAATTTTTCAAAATTATATTTAACTTCTGTGTTAAGAGAAGAGTTACCATCTCCAACTAGCCATTCATAACCACCATCTTCATCAGCTATATAGCCATCTATACTCATTGCTAAGTTTAATATTATTTTTCCACTCATATTTTGTCTCCTTAAATTTCATTTTATAGTATTTATAAAAATTATAGCATTAAATCTCTTTTTTAGTTTTTTATTTTTACAAAGTGGACAATATTAATATAAGAAGTTTATAATTTATTTAATATATAATAATATTGGGGGCATAAAATGATTAGAGAAATGGAATATAAAGATATAGACATAGTTTTAGCTATACTAGCTGAAGCTATTAGTGAAGGTAACTCAACCTTCAAGAGAAAAGTTCCAACAGTTGATGATTGGGATAGAGGGCATCTTAAAGAATGTAGATTTGTTAAGTTAATTAATGATGAAATAGTTGGATGGGTAGCTTTATCTAAAGGTAAAACTGCATCACCAGCATATGATGGAGTATGTGAAGTCAGTATTTATATATCTTCAAAATATAGGGGCTATGGAGTAGGAGATGAACTTTTAAAGAAAGTTATTCAGGAAAGTGAAAAAGCAGGATATTGGCTTTTAGAAAGCATAGTTTTTTCAGATAATTTAGCAAGTGTAAATTTACATATAAAAAATGGTTTTGAAGTAATAGGAACTAGAAAGGCTATTTCAAGAGATATATTTAATAATTGGCGAGATGTTACTCTTTTAGATAGAAGAAGTAATTATTATTAA
>JAEZAL010000220.1 GCA_023427705.1 Bacillota bacterium
GTTGCATCTATCATTAATATACATACATCTGCTCTTTCTATAGCCGCATAAGTTCTTATAACAGAATATCTTTCTATTTCTTCTTTTACTTTACTCTTTCTTCTAAGACCTGCTGTATCTACTAATACAAATTTTCCTATATCAGTTTCTAATGCACTATCTATAGAATCTCTAGTAGTTCCAGGTATATTTGATACTATTAATCTTTCTTCTCCTAGTAACCTGTTTATTAAAGAAGACTTACCTACATTAGGTTTACCTATCATAGCTATTCTTATATTTTCATCTTCTTCCTCTTCCTCATTAAACTTATCAAAGTTTTCAACTACTCTATCAAGCATATCTCCAAGTCCTAGTCCTTGTGCTGCTGATATAGTTATTGGATCACCTATACCTAGGTTATAAAACTCCCAAGCATTATCTTCTTCTTTTAAAGAATCAACCTTATTTACTACTAATACAACTTCTTTTTTACTTTTTCTAAGCATACTTGCTACTTCATGGTCAGCTGGTGTTAAACCTTCTTTTCCATCAACAACAAATACAATAACATCTGCTGTTTCTATAGCAATATTAGCCTGTCTTCTCATTTGTTTAACTATTATGTCTTCTCTTTCTGGTTCGATACCACCTGTATCAATCATTGTAAAACTATAATTTAACCATTCTGCTTGAGCATATACTCTATCTCTAGTTACTCCTGGAGTATCTTGAACTATTGATATCCTTTGCCCTGCTAATTTATTAAATAAAGTAGATTTCCCTACATTTGGTCTTCCAACTATTGCAACTATTGGTTTTGCCATTATTAGTCCTCCTTACAATTTACATTTATTAAATCAATAAGGTCATCACCTGTATAATCACAAACTATAACCTTAACATTTAAAGCTTCTTCTATTTCCTCTATCTTTACGTCATCTAACATAACCATATCAGCTGGAGCTAATTCGTAGCCTTTTCTGAACATATTACTTGGCATAATTAGATAATCTGTTTTTATCTTACCTTTTAGCTGATCTATTATATCAGTTCCTGTTAAAAGCCCTGCTATCGTTATAGTATTTCCAAAGAAGTTATTTATAACCTTATATACATCTATTTCAATGTTAGAATTATGATTCATTATAAGGTCTGCTGATTTTTTTATTTCGTTATAAGCTAACTCACCAGTTACCTTAGAAAAACTTCCTTTTAAGTCTTTATTTAAAAATTCTAAAGACCTATTAATTGCTTCTCTATAGTATCTTATCATTCCAACTCCATCTTCTAACTGCTCATATTCTGAATAAAATTCTTCATTTGGAACATCTATTCCAGCAGTTATATAAAATTCATCTGAAAGTCTTACAAATGGAGCCCCTGTTTCTTCAATATACTTCTTTTGTAAATCTTGAATCATCATTATTTCATTTTTTGCTGATTCTTTCGTAAACGTATCTAGCTTAGGTAAATTTTCTCTATATTTAGTAACTCCAACTGGAACTACTGCAATATTTTTTACATAAGGATATAATTCATATAAATCACTTACAGTCTTTCTTAATTCGTCACCATTATTAATATTAGGTATACATACAACTTGAGCATGCATTTGAATTTCTGCATCTCTTAATTTTTTTAATCTTTCTAAAATAGATCCAGCAAATCTATTTTTAAGCATTTTTATTCTAAGATCAGGATTAGTAGTATGTACAGAAATATTAATAGGACTAATCTTATATCTTATTATCCTATCTATATCTTCATCCTTCATATTAGTTAAAGTAACAAAGTTTCCTTGTAAAAATGACAATCTTGAATCATCATCTTTAAAGTATAAGGTATCTCTCATACCTTTTGGGTTTTGATCTATAAAGCAAAACATACATTTATTAGAACAACTTTTTGCTTTATCCATTATTCCACCTTGGAATTCAAGACCTAAATCTTCACCGTATTCTTTTTCAATTTCATATTCCCATATTTCACCGTCAGGTTTTTCAATTTCAAGAACAACCTCTTCATCTACTGCTAAAAATTTATAATCTATTATGTCATCTATAGGAGTTCCATTAATTGATATTAGTACGTCATTAACTTCAATACCAACTTCTTCAGCTATACTTCCTACGTCAACTTTTTTAATCAAATTTTTCACTTTTTTCACCTCAATATCCATCAATATTATATTATTGACAATAATTTATATTTATAAAATCTAGTATATTTTTGTAGTAACTAATTAAAATATTATTGTTTTTCTTATAAGCATAATTATCCTAATTATAACTATCACTTGATGTAATATTACCTTATTAATAAATTCTAGTCAACAAAAAATGAGCTGTTAATACAGCTCAAAAATAAAAAATGTCGAATAATGTATATTAATTTATCTTTCTATTCATTTAAATCAACATAGTTACCTTTTTTAGAGAAAATTATCCATTCACATATATTTGTTACATGATCACCTATTCTCTCTAAATATTTTGAAGCAAAAAGTATCTGAGTACCTTGATTTATCATTTCCTCTTCTCTTCCCATTTTTTTAAGAACTATATTAAACATACCTTGATATATAGCATCAACTTTGTCATCCATGCTACAAATCTCATAGGCTGCTTTCTCATCTCCATTAATAAATGCTTCAATTGATAATTTTATCATATTATTGATAATATCTACTAAGTCCCAAATCGGTACTATTTCATCAGAAAAATCTACTCCTTTTATTCTAGGGACTATCTTGCAAATATCAACAGCATAGTCTGCCATTCTTTCAAGATCAGTTACAATTTTTGAAGTTGTATATATACTT
>JAEZAL010000303.1 GCA_023427705.1 Bacillota bacterium
CAGGAGTTATTCAAACCGTTAGAACTCAAAGGAATATGAAGATACATTTATTTGCTGCATTATGTGTTCTTATGGCATGTTTTGTAATAGATATATCAAAGGTTGAATTTCTTATATTAGCAATTACAATCACAATGGTATTAGCTGCTGAAGTAATTAATACTGCAATAGAAGCAACTATAGATATGTCCACAAATCATTATCATCCTTTAGCAAAGATAGCTAAAAATGCAGCAGCAGGAGCTGTTTTAATTACTGCAATAAATGCCTTGCTAGTAGGATACATTATATTTTGGGATAAGATTTCATTAATTTCCTATGATGTTATTCATAAAATGAAAGAATCAGAACCATATATGGTATTTATAGCTTTAGTAGTTGTTATAATAGTAACTTTAATAGTGAAATCAATTTTTGGAGAAGGTACACCGCTAAGAGGTGGAATGCCAAGTGGACACAGTGCTTTATCTTTTTCAATAGCAACAGCTATTTCTTTAATTACAGAAGAACCTATATGTATAATGCTTAGTTATTTAATGGCAGTAATTACAGCACAAAGTAGAGTTGATTCTAATGTTCATTCAGTATTTGAAGTTGTAGTAGGTGCCTTATTCGGTACATTATTGACTTTATTTATATTTACTATATTTAAAATTTAATTAAATAGATGATAAAATTCTATAAGAATGCTATAATTTATTAAAGATAAATTATAACAAGAGTTATTTTAATATCCCAAGTAAGTACTACTTATATTGGGTTAAAACTAGGAGGAAAAATGTTTAAATCGGGATTTGTAACAATAGTTGGTAGACCTAATGTTGGTAAATCAACTTTATTAAATGAAATAATGGGAGAAAAGCTTTCAATAGTATCAAACAAGCCTCAAACAACTAGAAATAATATACAAACAATATTAACTGGAGAGGATCATCAAATTGTATTCGTTGATACTCCAGGAATTCATAAACCTAAGCATAAGCTAGGTGAATATATGGTTAATACAGCAAAGGAATCAATAAAGGAAGCTGATCTTGTATTATTTTTAATAAACCCTGACGAAGAAATAGGAAGAGGAGATAAGTTCATAATTGAAACTTTAAAAAATCAAAAAGCACCTGTATTTTTAGTAGTAAATAAAATAGATGAATTTACTCAAGATAGAGTTGCGAAAACTCTTCAAATGTATTCACAAGAAATGGATTTTAAAGAAATAATTCCAATATCAGCTTTAAAAGGTAAAAATGTAGATAGATTAGTTGAATTAATGGTAGGAGCTATGCCTGAAGGGCCTAAATACTATCCAGATGATATGATAACTGATGTTCAAGAAAGATTTGTAGTATCAGAAATAATAAGAGAAAAAGCTTTAAGAACATTAAGAGAAGAAATACCTCATGGTATAGCAGTAGATATAATTCAAATGAAACAAAGTCCAAGTGGGACTTGGCATATTGAAGTAGATATGCTTTGTGAAAAAGATTCTCATAAGGGTATAATAATAGGAAAAAATGGTCAATGCTTAAAGAAAATAGGTGAGACTGCAAGATACGAAATAGAAAGATTTTTACATGACAAAGTAAATTTAAAAATATGGGTAAAGGTTAGAAAAGAGTGGAGAGATAATCAAAACCTATTAAAAGAATTAGGATACAAAAAGGTAAAGAAATAAGGGGATGATTTTTCTTGTCACTACATAAGGTGAATGCTGTAGTTATTAAGACTATGGAATTTAAAGAAAATGACAAATTAGTATGGCTGTATACAGATAAATTTGGAAAGATAACAGCTATTGCAAAAGGGGCTAGAAAAAGTAAGAGTAAATTTTTATCTCTTACATTACCTCTTTGTTATGGAGAATATGTATTATTTAAAGGAAAGAATTTATATAATTTACAGGAAGGTAAAATAATGAATTCTTTTCAAGGATTATTAGATAATTTAGATAAACTTACGTATTCATCTTATATTTGTGAGCTAATAGATATATGTGTTGAAGAAGGAGAAATTAATTATAATTTATTTAAAAGTTTTTTAACATGCCTATATTTACTGAATACAGATGTACTAGATTATGAAATGCTAATAAGATCTTTTGAACTTAAGATTTTAAAGGAAACAGGATATGGTTTGAATTTAGAAACATGTGTAAAATGTAGAAAAAAGATAGCTGTATCTAATTATATATCTCTTTCTAATTATGGTGGAGTATGTGAAGAATGTTCTAGAGAACATGGTATATATATTTCTAAGCCCGCATATAATTCGATAAAGTTTTTACTTAAAACACCTATGGATAAAATTTACAAACTAAATATAAGTGATGATGTTAAAAAAGATATAAGAAAGGTAACTACTTTTATAATATCTTCAAATTATTCTAAAAAACCCAAAAGTTTAGAAATGTTAAATTATATAAAGGAGTGATTGTTATGGAAATAACTTTAGAAAAAGTAGACCAAGTAAGAGAGAGAACTGGAGTTACTTATGCAGAAGCGAAAAATGCACTTGAAGTAGCCAATGGAGATGTATTAGAAGCCATTATATATATAGAAAATATAAAAGAAGCAGATGCTAAAGAAAATAGCAAATTAGATGCTGAAAGTATAGATGAATTTAAGAAGTGGCTTAAAGATTTAATTAACAAGGGTAATATTACTAGAATCAGAATAAGTAAAGATGAAAAAGAAATAGTAGATGTACCTGTAAATGCTGGTATAGCTGCAGGTGTAATTGCTGTTATTTTCCCACCTGTATTAGCTTTTATTGTAATTGCAGGAGTTGTAACACAAATTAAAATAGAAATAACAAAAGCTGATGGTACTGTTGAAGTAGTTAATAAATATATAAGTAAAGCAGTAAATGATGTTAAAGATGCAGCAAGTGATGTAGCAGAGAAAGTTAAAAATAAAGTAGAAGAAGTAAAGAAAGATAAGTTTTCTTTTGATGATTTTAATGTATCTAATGATAAGTCTAAAGAAAAAGATACAAATGAAAACAATTCGTTTACATATACTGTAAAATTTGACGAAGATGAGGAAAATAGAGTAAAATAGAGATAAACAGTATTAAGATAAGAATAAAATTAAAGAAATGGGAATATTCGGCTAATATGAGTGATTATTCAGAAAATTAAGTATAGTCAAACTTTTATAAAATGATATAATTAGTATGTGAATATCGAACTAATGAGAATTATCTGAATATTCCCTATGAACCTAGAAAGAGGGATAAATTTGAAGTTATCAGAAAGGCAAGAAGAAATAGTAAGGATAGTTAAAAAAGGACAGCCTGTAACAAGTGAAGCTTTAGCTGAAAAACTTGGAGTTACTAGAGCAGCTTTAAGGGCAGATTTAGCTATTTTAACTATGATAGGCATATTAGATGCTAAACCGAAGGTTGGGTATGTATATTTAGGCGAAGCTCAAAATACTGGAGTTTTAGAAAATATATCTAAGGTTTTAGCAGGAGAAATAATGTCAAAACCAGTCACAGTTAATGAAGCGACTACAGTGTATGATGCAATCGTATTCTTATTCTTAAACGATGTAGGTACTTTATTTATAGAAAGTGACGGAGTTTTAGTTGGTGCTGTTTCTAGAAAAGATTTTTTAAAGAATGCTATTGGAGGAACTGATATAAATAAAGTTCCTGTAGGTGTAATAATGACAAGAATGCCAAATATAATTTGTGGCTATGCAGATGATAGTGCATATGATTTGGCAAAGAAAATAATTGAACACGAGATAGATAGTATTCCTATAGTTGAAAAAATAGAAACTTCAACAAAGGAAAAAATAAAGCTAAAAATTATTGGTAAAATATCAAAAACTAATATAACTAAGCTTTTTGTTAAATTAGGAGAGGGTAATTAAATTTTATTGGGTAGCTACAGTATAAAAATACTGTTAGTATATATATCAATTTCGATTGAACGGAGGAGTATTGAGATGGACAAAAAGAAGTACGTTTACCTTTTTAATGAAGGAAATGGGTCAATGAAAAACCTTCTAGGAGGTAAAGGAGCAAACTTATCAGAAATGATTCTACTAGGAATCCCTGTACCACAAGGATTCACAGTTACTACAGAAGCTTGTAATAAATATTATGAGGATGGAAAAGTAATTGCACCAGAAATTATCGAAGAAATTCATCAAAAAATAACTGATTTAGAAGAGCTAACAGGTAAAGAATTTGGAAGCTTAACTAAACCGCTTTTAGTGTCTGTAAGATCAGGGGCTAGAGTGTCAATGCCAGGTATGATGGATACAGTTTTAAATCTTGGTTTAAATGACCAATCAGTTGTTGCTATGGCTGATTTAACAAACAACCCAAGATTTGCATACGATTCATATAGAAGATTCATTCAAATGTTCTCTGATGTTGTTATGAATATTGAAAAGAGATTATTTGAAAATCTAATAGACGAAATGAAAGAAGAAAAAGGTGTTGAGTTTGACACTGATTTAACTGCTGATGATTTAAAAGTTTTAGTTGAAAGATATAAAGCTCTTTATAAGAAAGAAAAAGGGGAAGAATTCCCTCAAGATCCTAAAACTCAATTAATTGAATCAATAACAGCTGTATTTAGATCATGGAATAATCCAAGAGCTATAGTTTATAGAAGATTAAATGATATTCCAGGAGAATGGGGTACAGCAGTAAACGTTCAAGAAATGGTATTTGGTAATAAGGGAGAAACTTCAGGAACAGGGGTTGTATTCTCAAGAGACCCTGC
>JAEZAL010000017.1 GCA_023427705.1 Bacillota bacterium
GACATTATTTCTGTCACTATAGGTAATCCTGTTTTTTCTCTAGCTATTTTTAAAAGCTCAAGTCCATCATGCTTTAAGCCTTGGAAACTATATGGTGAAGTTCTTGGTTTGAAAGCACCACCTCTTAAGAAATTTGCCCCTAATTTCTTAACTGATTCTGCTACAAAAGTTAATTGCTCTTCACTTTCTACTGAACATGGCCCTGCTATCATAGCTATTTTATTACCACCGATTTCACTATTTCCAACTTTAATTATACTATCATCTGGATGGAATAATCTATTAGCCTTCTTGAAAGGTTCTTGAACATGCATAACCTTTTCTACTATGTCATTAGCTTCTATCTTTAATGGATCTATTTTGCTTGTATCTCCTACAAGTCCTAATATAATCAACTCTGATCCAATGACTGGATTTACCTTTACACCTTCATTTTCTAACTCCTCGGTTAGTCTTTTTATTTCTTCCTCTTTAGTTTTTGGTTTTAAAATTATTACCATAAAATAAGCCCCCTTGTATTTTTAATTATTTTTTGCTTTATGAGTATAAAAAAAGAGAACCCCCATGAGTTCTCTTGTAATAACCATATATTCATAAAATATATAAATTTATATTAAAAACTCAATCTGAAAAGAATTATTTTTTTTGCAAAACAAATAGCTAGCGCTAAATAAAAAGCCCCAGAACATAAAGTAAAAAAAGCTATAAAATTTTGCTATTTTGCTTTTAATTCCTTTCATAATATCCTCCTTAAATACAAATTCTTTACCTAATTATACCAAAGCTCGATATATTGTCAATATTATTATGAATATTTTTTCATTTTGATAATATTTATAATTTAGAGTTAATAGTTCATTAAATTGATTAATAGTATTTACATATAAAAGCTAGTATAATTTTATAATATTGGTGCTATAAGTCTAATTAATGCTTCCTTTATTTTTATACTTCTACTTCTATTATTATATTCTTCCATAGTAACTCTCTTACTGTTTTTCATATCATTTATAAATATCTTTTCTTGTTCTTCTGTAAAATTATTATCGTAAATAACTGCATTAATTTCAAAATTAAGTTGAAAACTTCTAATATCTAAGTTTGCAGTACCAATACTAGCAACCTTTCCATCTGCAATAATAGTTTTAGAATGAATAAATCCATTTTCATATTTATAAATCTTAACACCACACTCCATTAGCTCCCCCATATTAGCACTTAATATCCATTCCATAAAGAAGTGGTCTGGCTTACCAGGAACCATTATTCTTACATCTACTCCAGATAAAGCAGATATTTTCAACGCTTCTTTCATAGGTTCATCAAGAACTAAGTAAGGTGTTTGTATGTAAACTTTCTTTTTTGCATTATTAATTATTTTCATATATGCATTCTTTATAAATTCTTCTTTATTGTCAGGTCCAGATGAAATTATTTGAATTCCTATGTCGCCATTTCCTTCTTGGCTTATAAAATATTCATCATAACTTTTAAGTTCTCCTTCTGAAGCATAGTCCCAATCTAAAATAAATCTCTTATTTAATTCATTAACTGCTTCACCTTGAATTCTAATATGAGTGTCTCTCCAATACTTAAACTGTTCACCTCTATTTATGTACTCATCACCAACATTAAATCCACCAACATATCCTATATTTCCATCTATAACAACTATTTTTCTATGGTTTCTAAAGTTAATACGTGTATTTATATATGGTAAAATACCTGGGAAGAATAGATAGAATTTAATACCAAGACTTCTTATATAATTTATTTTCTTCCCTCTTAAACTTTTAGATCCCATTCCATCAACTAAAAGTCTAACCTCTACCCCTTCATCAACCTTCTTTTTTAATTCATTTATTATAACTTTCCCTAAATTATCCATTCTAAATATATAATATTCAATATGTATAAACTTCTTTGCTAACCTAATATCATTTATTAATTCAGCAAACTTTTTCTCTCCATCTATAAAAGTATCAACCTTATTACCCACAGTATATAATGCCCCTGAATTATTGTAATTCATATTAATAAGATCCATAAATTCTTCAGATATATTGCTGTTTTCTTTTTCTCTCCTGAATTTCTCCAATAATTCCTTTACTTTTTTTTCATCTGTTACTTTCTTTTCCCTAAATATTTTTTGTCTGCTTAAGTTTTGACCAAAGAATAAATAAATTATAAATCCAATCCCAGGCAAAACTAAAAGAATTATTAACCAAGACCATGTGGTAGTTGGTTCTTTTCTTTCAATAAATATTAAAGAAAATGCAAATAAAATATTAATTAAATAGGCTACAAATAATATAATAGATACATTCATTGAGCTCACCTCATTTCTTTATAGAAATATTTTTATTATTTCATTCAATTATAATCTATTTTTATCAGTATTTAAACTTAATGATTTCTTTAAAGTTTATATTTATTACTGTTTTATTATATTTATTTATAAAAAAAGAAACTACATAAAGTATTTGAACTCTATGTAATTTCCTTTACTGGTTTTATATATTTATAGTAGTTATTTATATTTAATGGAGGTTATTTATCTCCAAAATATCTATCTAATAACCCTTTAAAAGCTTGACCATGTCTTGCTTCATCTTTACACATTTCATGAACAGTATCATGTATAGCGTCTAAGTTTAATTCCTTAGCTAATTTTGCTAAATCCATTTTTCCTTGGCAAGCACCATGCTCTGCATCAACTCTAGCTTGTAAGTTAGCTTTTGTATCCGCTACTACTACTTCTCCAATTAATTCAGCAAATTTTGCAGCGTGTTCTGCTTCTTCAAATGCTATTCTCTTATAAGCTTCTGCAACTTCTGGGAATCCTTCTCTGTCAGCTTGTCTTGACATTGCTA
>JAEZAL010000029.1 GCA_023427705.1 Bacillota bacterium
TTAGATTATATAAGAGTAGCTTTTGAAACTGCTAGAGAAGTTGACCCTTCATTAAAGTTATATATTAATGACTATAATATAGAAAGAAATAACGCAAAAACTAATAAATTATATGAATTGGTTAAAATGCTAAAGGCAGAGGGAGTTCCAATTGATGGAGTTGGACTTCAAATGCACGTATCAACAGATATTTCTATGGAAAGCATAAGAGCATCTATAGAAAAGTATGCATCTATACCTGGAATAGATCTTCAAATAACTGAATTAGATGTAGGGATGGGTGTACAAGATTCAGCTATAACTCATGAAGTTCTACTTAAACAAGCAAGATACTATAAACAATTATTTGATGTATTTAAAGAAAATAAAGATTCTATTAGTGCAGTAGTTATCTGGGGTGTAACTGATGATACATCATGGAGAAAAGAAAATAAGCCTTTATTATTTAATGGCAAGTATTTAGCAAAACCTGCTTTTTATGCATTAGTATCTCCTGAAAATGCAGAAATTAATATAGAGGAAGTGCAAGCAGTACAAGGAACACCAAAGGATAAAGATGATATTATGTGGTCAACAGTAAGATCAATAGATGTAAATACCTTCTTTAAAGGTGTAAAAGGTGCTACAGCACAAGCTCAAATAATGTGGGATGAAAATAATTTATATATAAAAGCCTACGTTAAAGATAATACAGTATATAATGATGATACATTTGAAATATTTATAGAGAATAATAATAAGATTACAATTAATCGTAGTGAAGCAATTAGTTATGAAAATGGATATTTAGTGTATAAACAAATTCCATTAAACTCAAAGTTAGCTATTAATGATGTTCTTAGAATTGATTTTAGAGTAACTGATTATAATGTTAATGGAAATAAAAATTCAGTTGTAGTTTTAAATGACTATTCTAATTCTCAAGATTCAAGTACTGAATATTATGCGAAATTAAAATTAAGTAATAAATCTAAAATTGAAGATGCCATTTTTGGAACTCCAGTTATAGATGGAAAGTTTGATGGAGCATGGGATAATGCTAAAGAAATTAGTACAGATATATGGGTAACAGGTAATAGTGGAGCTACAGCAAAGGTTAAAACTATGTGGGATAATAAAAACTTATATGTTATTGCAGATGTAACAGACCCAATTTTAAATAAATCTAATGAAAATGTATGGGAACAAGATTCAGTAGAAATATTCTTAGATCAAAATAATAATAAGACTTCAAGCTATCAAGGTGATGATAGCCAAATTAGAGTTAACTTTGAAAATACAGTTACTGTTTCAGGTTATAATCCAGAAGGATTAAAAACTCAAACAAGTATAACTGATAAAGGATATATAGTTGAACTTGCTATACCATTAACTGAAGTAGAAGCAAAGGATGGATATATAGTTGGATTTGATGTACAAGTTAATGATGCTGATGAAGCTGGAGTAAGAACAGGAGTAGTAACATGGTGCGACCCATCAGGTTCATCTTATGCTAGCACTTCAGGCTTTGGAAATATTAGATTTGTTAATAATGAAGAACCAGAGGTTCCAGGAGAAAATCCAGAAGAGCCAGGAAATCCAGGTGAAACTCCAGAAGAACCAGAAGTTCCATCAAATCCAAAACCAGAAACACCATCAAATCCTGAAACTCCAAAAGATAATGCTTTAGGAAAAGGCAATGAAAATGGAAACTTACCTCAAACAGGAAGTCCTATATCACCAATAGTAGTTACTATATTAGGGATTTCTATGGTTGCAGGTGGTGTATTTTTAAATAAGAGAAAGATAGATAAGTAAGTTAGTATATTATACAATATGATGTGGAATTAACTATATGTTATTGAATGTACTATTTATCTATTTCCTATTTTATAAAAAAAATAAATAGGGTATAATAAATATAACAATTAATTTTTAAGGTAAGAATAGTAATTATATTTAATATATAATAAAATTTATTAATGAGGTGTAGAGAAAATAATGAAGAATGAGTATTATCATAAATTTTTGCAGACGGTAAAAGAAACAAAGGGAATTCACAATTCTTTAAATGAAATTTTAAAATATGATTTTATATATCATTCAAATAAAATAGAAGGAAGTACATTTACAACAGAAGCACTTCAACTTTTATTTGAAAAAAATATAGTAATGGGAATTCATTCTTTGGATGATGTTCAAGAAACTGTTAATTCTTTCTATACTTTTGATATGGTATTAGATAAAATAGATGAAAAGCTTACTTTAGAAATGATAAAAGAATGGCATGCTAGTTTAATGTATAGAACAAGATTGTATGATATGGGTTTAGCAGGAGTATTTAAAAAATATCAAAATAGAATACTTGGAGCTAAATTTGATACTGCAAATCCATGGGAAGTTGAAGATAAATTAAATGAAATTATAGAAAGGTTTTATACTTTAAATGAGGTTACAATTTATGATATAGCAAAATTCCATTTTGAATTTGAATGCATACATCCTTTTCAAGATGGCAATGGTAGAATAGGTAGGTTTATATATTTAAAACAATTACTAGATAATAGATTAAGTTTAAAATATATGAATGGTGAATCTTCAGATGAATATAAAAGGGCCTTAGAAGAATCAACATTCGATAATATAAATCCGTTAGTTGATTATATAGAAAAACAAAAGGATTTTATAAAAGAATATGAAAAGATGTTTTTATATTAAGAGTTTAAATTTAACTGATGGTTTCGTAAGATAAATATGATCAAATTATTTAGTTAAAAAATGATAAATAAAATTATGAAAGATATAGCACTATGTAGATATATTGCTATATCTTTTTGTTTAATAATTATAAAATGTTTAATTTAAATAAAAAATTCATTATAACGTTTGTAAATGAGTAAAAATATGGTATTATAGAATAAGGTGCAAATTAAATGTATAAAATTGAATTACATTAAATCATTTATAAGTATTAGGAGGTAATATGATGAAAAAGAAAAGAGTAGTAATTTCTTTTTTAACATCAATCTTGCTAGTAATGCAATCAATTCTAAATCCTATGGTTACTTATGCAGATGTTAATAACGAAAATACAGAACAAAGCAATGAAATAGCACTTAATTCAGAAGAAACAAAGGTTAAAGAACTTTACTTTAATAAAAATGAACTTAAAGTTGGAGAAACTTTAGAAATATTTGCTCGTGTAGAAAATGTACCAGAAGGAAGTCATTTATTTGCACATCTTTGGTTTCCAGAAAATCAGTTATATTATGAATTAAATTATAATGCAGAATCACGTTTGTACACTACAAGTGTAAAAATTGAAGAAGCTTTTAAATATATAACAATTGATTTAATTGGTATAGAAATTCGTAATGATAATGGGAATTTTCTTGAGCATAAATCAAATTTGTCTATAACTGTAGCAGATGAAAATGGAATAATAGATAAGGAAGCACCAATAATAAATTCTGTAAATATTAATAAAAATGAATTTACAGTTGGTGAAGAATTAGAAGTGTCTGTTGAAGCAACTGATGATGTATCAGGAATTAAAAATATTAGTTCAGCAATTTATGTAAATGGAGAATATAAAGAATTAAAATTTACATATGATGAAGCTAATAAAATATATAAAGGTTATTTTTTAATAACAGAAGAGTTAAAAGGTAAAACTATAAAATTAACTAATGTTGTAGTCATCGATAATTCTTATAAAAGCAGAACGTTAGAACAAATGATAGATATTAGTGTATTAGATGATAATGGCAATAAAGATAATATAAAGCCAGTGCTTAATTCTGTTAAATTTGATAAGGATAACTATAAAGCGGGGGAAACTCTAAAGCTTTACATAGATGCTTATGATAATGAATCAGGAATTAAGAGTGTTGAAGCTTATGTTAAAATAGGTCAACATACAGTGCGTGTATTTCCTGCTTATGGTTCAGAATTAAAGAAATATGTTGCTGACATATATATAGAAGAGTTTTATGCAGGAAGTAAAATAACATTTGGAAACATAATTATTTACGATAATGCAGAGAATTATGATAACTTTAATGTGGATACATCAGCATATGTATTAACTAGTGATGGACAAGCTGATCAGAATGCTCCAATGGTAAGTTCAATTGAATTTAGCAAAGATAAGCTTATGCTAAAAGATATATTGGAAATTACATTAGAAGCAGAAGACGATATTTCAGGTATAGACGAGATAAATGCTATACTTATTATAGGTGAAGAAAAACTTACATATAGTTTTTTAAACTATGATGAAGGAAATAAGTATAGCTTAGTATTCTATCCAAAAGAATATATGTATTTTAAGGATTTAAAGATTGAATATATTGAGGCAATTGATTATGCAGGAAATGTTAATAAAATTGAAATAAATAAAATAATTCCTATTGTGAATGAAGATAGAATAATTAATGATGATACTGATATAACAAAAATTATAGAAGAAATTAATGAAACTAAGGAAAATAAAATTGATATATTTGTAAATAACAAAGAAAAAATAGTTGATAAGGCAATATTTGAAGCTATTGCTGGAAGTGATAAAATAGTATCTTTTATTTTACAAGATGGAACTGTATGGACATTTAGAGGAAGAGATATAGCACCTGAAAACATTGATTCAATTAAATTATCAATTAGCAATG
>JAEZAL010000113.1 GCA_023427705.1 Bacillota bacterium
ATGAATAACGAGACATAAGAAATACGAAGATATAAGTACTACTTAAGCTAGAAGTAGATAATTAGTAGGTTATTTGTAAGGAGTTAGGTATGAATCAATATAAAATATTTGAGGGATTATTTAAAGAATTTTATAAAAGTGAAGATGTTATTCTTGATGCTGAAATGAAGAACTATGTTCATTTTAGAGTTGGGGGACCTGCTGACATCCTTTTAATTCCTGAAAATAAAGAGCAGGTTATAAAAAGCATACAAATATGCAAAGAAAATAACATACCTTATTTTATAATTGGAAATGGATCTAATTTATTGGTAAAAGATGGTGGAATAAAAGGTGTAGTTATAAAATTAAAAGAAGTTAACAACATTACGGTGTTCGGAGAAACTATAGAAGCAGAATGTGGAGCTATGTTAAAAGATGTATCTAGTGAAGCAATAAAAAATTCTTTAACTGGATTTGAATTTGCTTGTGGTATACCTGGAACTGTAGGTGGAGCTGTATTTATGAATGCAGGAGCATATGATGGAGAAATTTCTCATGTCATTGAAAGTGCAGAAGTTATAGATAGCGATGGAGAAATAAAGACTTTATCAAGAGAAGAATTAGAATTAGGTTATAGATCTTCTATAGTTATGAGAAAAAATTATGTGGTTTTATCAGCACGTTTTGCTTTAAAGCATGGTGAGGTAAATAAAATAAAAGAAATAGTTAATGACTTGACTTATAAAAGAGAATCTAAACAACCACTTGAATATCCTTCAGCAGGAAGTACATTTAAAAGACCAACTGGATATTATGCAGGTAAGCTTATTCAAGATGCTGGATTAAAAGGATATAGCATAGGTGGAGCAGCAGTATCAGAGAAACATTCAGGCTTTGTAATAAACAAGAATAATGCTACTGCAAAGGATATATTAGATTTGATAGCCTATATACAAGGCGAAGTAAAGCATCAATTTGGTGTAGATTTACATCCAGAAGTTAGAATTATAGGTGAAGATTAAAAAATAGAATAATAGACGCTAAAGGAAATTTAATTAAGATTAAGTTTCCTTTTTTTTATTAAATATTAAGAAAATAATTGACAAGTATGAAGTAGTATATTATACTTTATTTAAAGTTATTTAAAACTGATAAAGGGGTGTAAAATATGAGAAAATTTTATATTAAAGAAAGACTACTTTCATTAGGTGCTAAATTTGATGTATATGACGAGATGGATAACAAGGTGTTTATAGCAGAGGCAGATAAATTTGACATAGGAAAAAATATAAATATATATGATTCAAGCAATAGAAAAGTAATATATATGAGACAACAAGTTAGGCTTGGGGCTCATAAGTATATAGCATATGATTATAATATGAGAGAAATTGCAACTATAAAGAAAGAATTCATGGTTCCTGAATATAATATAACGGGTTCAGTAGGAATTATGAATATGTATAGTTCTAGTATATTAGGGAGAAACTATGAAATTAAAAAAGATGGAATTACAATTGGGAAAATTGATAAAGAGTTTACTTTGGGAAGAGACAGATATTTTCTTGAGGTTATAGATGAAAATTATATAGAATTTTTTATTGGATTATTAATAATGGTTGATATGGTTAGATTCCATAATAATAACTAATTTTATAATTAGTAAGCTTGCTTCAAGAGTATATGCATCAGCACCTAAAAATATAGGGGAATCAGTAGATGAGAGAAGTATTCTTGGAGTTATTGGAAATATCTTTGAAAGGTAATAGTGGAAACTCTTTCCTAACTTATATATAATGAATTTAAGCAATAAATAATAAACAAAGGGGGGAGCCCACTAGTTTGGGCAATTAGCAATGGAGTATAAAGTTAGAGAAGAGGTCAAAAGTTTAGAAAAATATGTAGCAGGAAAGCCTATAGACGAAGTAAAAAGAGAATATGGAATAGATAAAGTAGTTAAACTTGCTTCTAATGAAAATCCTTTAGGAACGTCAGAAAAGGTTAAAAGTCTTATGTTTGACTTAGTTAATGAGATGAATATGTATCCAGATGCATCTTCATATGACTTTAAAGAAGCTTTAAGCAAAAAGTTAAATATAGATAGGAATATGATATTCTGTGGGGCAGGATCAGATTCTTTAATAAATGTAATTTGTGAAGTATTCTTAGATAAAGATGATGAAAGTATAATGGCTGAAATAACGTTCCCAAGATATGAAAGTAATACTAAATTAATGGGAGCTAAAGCTATAAAAATTCCTATGAAAAACAATGGATTAGATTTAGAGGCTATGGTAGAAGCTATAAATGAAAAAACTAAAATAATTTGGCTTTGTAATCCTAATAATCCTACAGGAGGAATATTTACAAAGAAAGAATTAGATAATATACTAAATAAAATTCCTGAAGATGTAATAATAGTTATGGATGAGGCATATGGAGAGTATGTTAATTCAGAAGAATATCCTGATTCCCTAGAGTTAATAAAGTCATATCCAAATATGATTATTTTAAAAACATTATCAAAGGCTTATGGATTGGCATCCTTAAGATTTGGATATGGAATAGCTCATGAAGAAATAGTAGATTATATGAATAGGGTTATAAATTCTTTCGACGTGAATTTGTTTGCTCAAAAGGCTGCAGTTGTAGCAATAGAAGATGAAGAATTTATAAATAAGGTTAGAAGTTTTAATAATAAACAAAGAGAGTTATTATCTTCAGAATTTGAAAAAATGGGCCTTGATTATATAAAATCAGAAGCTAATTTTATAATGGTAAATGTTAATGGTGATGATAAGCCAATACATGAATATTTATTAAAGCATGGATATATAATAAGACCAGGTTGTTTATTAGATATGCCTGGATGGATAAGAGTTAGCCTAGGAACTAATGAACAAAATTTAGAGTTTTGTGAGCTTTTAAGAAATGCAATACAAGAAAGAAATAATAGATAGAGAAGAAGGGGAAAACTTGTGTTTTTCTCCTTCTTATTTTTATATTTTTAGGATAAATAAGTGATATTGGAATTAATGTATTTTTATTATAATACTAAGCTTAATATGGTATAATTTAATTAATGAAAATCAAAGGGAGGTAGCATGATGAGATTTATAATAGTTACAGGATTATCAGGAGCAGGTAAGACAGAAGCAACAAGAAGCCTTGAAGATATGGGATATTTTTGTGTAGATAACCTTCCTCCAAAATTAATACCAAA
>JAEZAL010000116.1 GCA_023427705.1 Bacillota bacterium
ACAAATTATTGCAGAAGTTGGATCTACAGGAATGAGCACAGGACCTCATATACATTGGGAAATAAGAATTAATGGACAACATATAAATCCAATGGGATATGTATAGACAAATAGAATGTAAAATTAATAATGAAAAATATAAAATCAATGAAGAAACTCCCTTGGAAGTTTCTAAAATAGATATATTTTTAATTAGGGAGCTGTTTCGCAGCTCCTTCTTTTATTTTAAGTTTTTATTGAAATATTTTATGAAATAAATAAAGAACCTGTACAAGAAAATTGCACAGGTTAAAGGGTTTTATGTTCATTTAAGAAAGGGAATAAATGAACATATGTGGGGTTTTATTAAAACTGTTAATAAATTATTAACAGTAGTATGGGCTTTTTGAAGTTTAGTTATTAATTAAAACGCACAATATATATAAATAATATACTTTTATTATAGTGCATTTAGTCAAAAAATCCAATAGTTTTTACAAAAAAATCGAAAAACATAAAATTTTCAAACAATATATAATTTAATGGCATAAAATAATATTAAAATAAAATTAAAAATATGTAAAAAGTATGGAGATTTCATGTGATTAAAGTATATAATATAATTTGAGGTGATTTAAATGATAAATATTAACAAAGAGGAATTATTGAAAGCTACGCCTGAATATGAAGCGTATGACGAGAATGAGGCTCAGCTTACAGTAAAAGAATTAAGAGATTATGGTCTACTTAAATGTGGGGGATGCTGCAGCACAAAAGGTGGAAAATCTTCTTGTGGATGTGGAAGTAGAAAGTAATAGAGTATCAAGCGTTATTTATGGATAACATATTTAATGTTTTAATATAGAATATTGTTATAAGGAGGGAATTAGGTGTGAGAAAACCTAGCATATTTAGCAGGGACTATGAGAGGCAAATGAGAAAAAGAAGAAAAAGAATAGCTATAATATCAGTCTTAGGGGTTCTTTTTATTGGAATATTGTTTTTAAAAATAGCTATGAATAGTATAAACATGGAAACGTTGAGAAGTAAGGTTCAAAATTGGATAGATGAAGACAAAAATATTGTTAAAGATGATACTACCAATATAGAGCCGGAATCTGCACAAGTGGAATCTACACAAGAAGAAACACCTAAGGTACCAGAAAGTAAAACAATGGATTTAATTGTTAGAGAAGGTCTTGTATTAAAGGCAGAGTATGAAGAAAATGATGGGATAGTTAAGTTTAAGGGGATAAAAGAGGTTCCGAGTAATATTTATTATGCTTTAAATCCAGAAAAAAATTTGGTTTTGACTATTGATGAAAGTCAAAATATGAAAATATTTAATGTTTCTGCAAAGGAAGTAAATATAACTAAAGATAAGTACGTAGCTCCAAATGGGGAAGTATTTAATAAAGCATCAGTTTTACAAACATATAGTGGCTATTTATGGAATGTGGAAGGTAAATTTATTACTAATACAAAGGTAGCATACATAAGTAATGTTCCATATTTCGGTTATGATTTAAATAAGTATATTTGGATTGTGGATTTAAATGATAATAGTCATAAAACATTATGGAATTCTAAAGGGAAGGAAATAAAGTTTGGTGAAATTAAAGAAAAAGGATTAGAAGCCATTATAGATGGAAATGTTAAATATATAAACTCTAATGGAGAATTAATAAATTAAGGAAAATTAAATAAACAAATATTTGAAAGTAATCATTATTATATGGTATAATAATCTAGTTATATCAATTATGATAGTATCTTACTATTTTAGGAGGAAAGAATACGATGGAAGCTAAAATGGAAAAAATAGAGAAAAACCTTGTAAAGTTTGAAATTACAGTTGAAGCTGCTAAGTTTCAAGAAGCTATAAAGAGAGCTTATAATAAGAATGTTAAGAATTTTAATGTTCCAGGATTTAGAAAGGGTAAAGTTCCTATGGCTATAGTAAAGAAATACTATGGAACAGGAATTTTAATGGAAGATGCAATAAACTTTGCAATTGAAGGATCTTATTCAAAGGCATTAGAAGAAAATAACATAATTCCTGTTGACTATCCACAAGTGGATATAGTAACAGCAGAAGAAGGTAAAGATTTTGTTTATACTGCAGAAGTTACTGTTTATCCAGAAGTTGAATTAGGAGAATACAAGGGTTTAAATATTGCAAAACCATCTTATGAAGTAACTGAAGAAGATTTAAATGCAAGATTAAAAGAAATGCAAGAAAAGAATGCAAGAGTAGAAACTAAAGAAGATGGAGAAGTAGCTACTGGTGATACGGCAGTTATTGATTTCAAAGGTTATATTGATGATGTAGCTTTTGAAGGAGGAGAAGGTAAAGACTATTCACTTGAAATAGGATCAGGTACTTTCATAGATAACTTTGAAGATCAATTAATAGGAGCTAAAGCTGGGGATAAAGTTGAAGTAAATGTAACTTTCCCAGAAAATTATGGAAAAGAAGAATTAAATAATAAAAAAGCTAAGTTTGAAGTTTTAGTAAAAGAAATTAAGGTAAAAGAATTACCAGAAATCGATGATGAATTTGCTAAAGAAACTTCAGAATTTGATACATTAGAAGAATTAAAAGCTGATTTAACTAAGAAAATGGAAGAAGCTAATGCAAACAGAGCAGAAAAAGAGCATGAAGAAGCTATTATTAAAGCTGTTGTAGAAAATGCAAAAGTTGAAATTCCAGAAGTTATGATAGAAAAAGAAATTGATGCTATGGTTAAAAAC
>JAEZAL010000155.1 GCA_023427705.1 Bacillota bacterium
TTAAGGACCTTCCTGGTGTTAGATACCATATCGTAAGAGGAGCACTTGACTGTGCTGGAGTAGCTAACAGAATGCAAGGAAGATCAAAGTACGGTGCTAAAAAGCCGAAGGCAAAAAAGTAGTTTAAATTTTAGGCTACACTAGTGCTTGTCTTCAGCATTTACATAGATTTATAAATTAAGTTTATATAGATGAAAAAGGCGAAGCACTTTACGGCAATGTGTATTGCAGAGTACCAATGAACTTAAATTTATCATGTTAAGGAGGGAAGAAAAGTGCCAAGAAAAGGACATATCGCAAAAAGAGATGTATTACCAGATCCAATGTATAACTCAAAAGTTGTTACTAAATTAATAAACAACGTTATGGAAGATGGTAAAAAAGGAGTAGCACAAAGAATATGCTACGACGCGTTTGAAATAGTGGCGCAAAAAACAGGCAAAGATGCTTTAGAAGTATTTGAAGAAGCTATGAACAATGTAATGCCTTTATTAGAAGTTAAAGCTAGAAGAATAGGTGGTGCTAACTACCAAGTTCCAATAGAAGTAAGAGCTGAAAGAAGACAGACTTTAGGTCTTAGATGGCTTTTAGATGCTTCAAGAAAAAGAGGCGAAAAGGTAATGGCTCAAAGATTAGCTGGAGAATTAATGGATGCAGCTAATAATACTGGAGCAGCTGTTAAAAAGAGAGAAGATACTCATAAGATGGCTGAAGCAAACAAGGCATTTGCTCATTACAGATACTAATAAACAAACTGTTTTGGACTTTTGCCAAAACAGTTTTGTCGAATTTAAAATTACTCGTTGAGAGGAGGACTACAGATGGCAAGAAAATATCCTTTAGACAAATTCCGTAACTTCGGTATAATGGCTCATATAGATGCTGGTAAAACAACTACTACAGAGCGTATACTATTTTATACAGGAAGAAGTCATAAAATAGGAGAAGTTCACGAAGGTGCAGCTACAATGGACTGGATGGTTCAAGAGCAAGAAAGAGGTATAACAATTACTTCAGCTGCAACTACTTGTGCGTGGAAAGGTCACGAATTAAATATAATTGATACTCCAGGTCACGTAGACTTCACGGTAGAAGTTGAAAGATCTTTAAGAGTACTAGATGGAGCTGTTACAGTTCTAGATGCAAAGAGTGGTGTTGAACCACAAACTGAAACTGTTTGGAGACAGGCAGATAAATATGGTGTACCAAGAATGATATACGTTAATAAGATGGATGCTACAGGTGCAGACTTCTTTAGATGTATAAACACTGTAAGAGATAGATTAAAAGCTAATGCAGTTCCAATACAAATTCCAGTTGGTTCAGAAGACCAATTTAAAGGAATGGTAGACTTAATAACTAATAAGGCTATTATGTTCTATGATGATTTAGGAAAAGACGTTAGAGAAGAAGAAATTCCAGCTGATTTAGCTGATCAAGCTGAAGAATACAGAATGGCTATGATAGAAGCTATAGCTGAAACAGATGAAGAATTAATGGAAAAGTATCTTGAAGGAGAAGAATTAACTGTAGATGAGTTAATGACTGCTTTAAGAAAAGCTACTATAGCTAATGAAATAGTTCCATGTATTTGTGGTTCATCATATAAGAATAAAGGTGTTCAACAAATGATTGATGGTGTTGTAGCATTCTTACCATCACCTTTAGATATTCCTGCTGTTAAAGGAGTTTCATTAGAAGGTGAAGAAGATACAAGAGAAGCTTCAGATGAAGAACCAATGTCAGCTTTAGCATTTAAGATAGCTACTGACCCATTCGTTGGAAAACTTGCATTTACAAGAATTTACTCAGGTGTTATGCAAAGTGGAACATATGTGTTAAATTCTACTAAAGGTAAGAAAGAAAGAATAGGAAGACTTGTTAAGATGCACGCTAATTCAAGAGAAGAAGTTGAAGCATTAGAAGCAGGTGAATTAGGAGCAATAATTGGATTAAAGAACACTACTACAGGGGATACTCTTTGTGTAGAAAGCAATCCAATAATATTAGAATCAATGGAATTCCCAGAACCAGTTATATCTGTTGCTATAGAGCCAAAGACAAAAGCTGGTCAAGAAAAGATGGGATTAGCATTAGCTAAATTAGCTGAAGAAGATCCAACATTTAGAACTCATACTGATCAAGAAACTGGTCAAACAATTATAGCTGGTATGGGTGAGCTTCACTTAGAAATCATAGTTGATAGATTAACTAGAGAATTCAAAGTTGAGTGTAACGTTGGTGCTCCTCAAGTTGCTTACAAAGAAACAATTAGAGCAGCTGTTAAAGCTGAAGCTAAATATGCTAAGCAATCAGGTGGTAAAGGACAATACGGACATTGCGTTATTGAAATGGAACCAACTGAAGGAGAATACACATTTGAAAATGCTATCGTTGGGGGAGCTATTCCTAGAGAATATATTCCAGCTATAGATAATGGTATTCAAGAAGCAGCTAAGAACGGTATAATAGCAGGATATGAAACTATTAACTTTAAAGTTAAATTAGTTCATGGATCATATCACGAAGTTGACTCATCTGAAATGGCGTTTAAGATAGCTGGATCTATGGCATTTAAAAATGCTATGGCTAAAGCTGATCCAGTATTACTTGAGCCAGTAGAAAAGGTAGAAGTTACAGTTCCAGAAGAATATATGGGAGATGTAATGGGAGACCTTAACTCAAGAAGAGGAAGAATTGAAGGTATGGAAGCTATAAATGGAGCTCAAATAATTAGAGCATTAGTTCCACTTTCAGAAATGTTTGGATATGCAACTACTTTAAGATCAAGAACTCAAGGTAGAGGAACTTACTCAATGGTATTTGACCGTTTCGAAGAAGTTCCAAAGAGCATTCAAGAAAAAATTAAAAGTGAAAGAAATTAATTCACTTTAGTTATAAATTGTAGTAATGTTGCTCATAATTAACTTATAGGTAGCATTACTACAGGAAAATTAGTATAAGTATAGAAAAATATAATTAAATTAGATATAATAACTAAGAAGGTTATTATAATTTAATTTCCATAAAGGAGGATTTTACAATGGCAAAGCAAAAATTCGAAAGAAGTAAACCACACGTAAACATTGGAACAATCGGTCACGTTGACCACGGTAAGACAACTTTAACAGCTGCAATCACAACAGTATTAGCAAACAGAGGATTAGCAGAATCATTCAAATATGATGAAATTGATAAGGCTCCAGAAGAAAAAGAAAGAGGAATCACAATCAACACAGCTCACGTTGAATACCAAACAGAAAACAGACACTATGCTCACGTTGACTGTCCAGGACACGCTGACTATGTTAAGAACATGATTACAGGAGCTGCTCAAATGGACGGAGCTATCTTAGTTT
>JAEZAL010000159.1 GCA_023427705.1 Bacillota bacterium
CTACTCCTACACCGAAGGGAACATATTTAGTAGGGATTAAGGGGTTATATTTTGGAGTGGAAAAGGGATATAAATGTTGGTATTATACACAATTCAAAGGGAATTACTTATTCCATTCAATAATATATAATTTAGACGGAAGTGTAAGAGATGGAAGACTTGGGATGGCTTTATCAGATGGGTGTGTAAGATTAGAAAAAGTTAATGCTAAGTGGATATATGATAATATACCAGAAGGAACTAAAGTCTATATTAACTAAATTTTCTTTTTAATGTAAAAATTTTATCTATGCTTATAAAAATCCATTGACACTAATATATTGTCGTGATAATCTGAATTAGTAGAAAAAAGTAATTTTTTCGTATATTAAGTTTGAAATTGGAGACAAAAGATGATTAGAATTATATCAGACTCTTCCACACTTTATTCAATTAGTGAAGGACAAGCAAATAATGTAGATATTTCACCGTTAGTTGTTAATATCAATGATAAAACTTATATGGAGTATGAAGAGATTAATTCAGAAGAATTTATCAAATTAATCAATGATGGACATGTTCCTAAATCTTCACAACCTCCTATTGGATATGTTTTAGATTTATATAATAAGTATCCAGAAGATGAAATAATAAATATAACAATGGCTGATGGATTATCTGGAACATATAACTCGGCATGTATGGCTAAAAATATGGATAGTAATCCAGAGAGAATAGAGGTAATTAATTCTAAAACTTTATGTGGACCTCATAGATATTTAGTAGATTTAGCAGTTAGATTAGTAGATAAGGGATATAGCAAAGAAGAAGTGATAAATGAAATTAATAAAGCTATTGAAACTTCTATATCATTCTTAATACCACATGACTTTGATTTCTTAGTTAGAGGTGGAAGAATATCATCAATAGTTGGTAAAATTGGAAGTGTAATTAAATTAGTTCCAATTATGACTCTATCTGAAGACTGTAAATCTCTTGTTAAGTTTTCATCTAAACGTTCTTTTAAGAAAGCAATTAAAAAGATAATAGAACATTTAACTGAAAATAATATAGATAATAATTATAAGATTTATATATCACATGCAGCAAATTTAGAATTAGCATCAGAAGCAAAGGATATAATGTCTGAAGGAATAAAGGATGCTGATATAGAAATTAAAGATCTAAGTCCAGCATTTATTACTCAAGGTGGTCCAAGCTGTGTTGCTATACAAGTGATAAAAAAACATGAAGAATTAAAGTAAATAATAGTTAATTTCAGCGCAGTATTTAAATTTAAATACTGTGCTTTTTTATAAATATAATAGATGTTATATATGCAAAATATACGAAATGCAGTTGAGTAGTATGAAAACATTTAAATTTACTCAATTGAAATTATATAATTAAGATGTAATTTGTACATGGAGGTATAGAAATGGGAATTAAATATATTGAGAATAATAGAACATTTAAACTTGATTCTAAAGATACATCATATATTATTTCAATAGTAGATGATGAGAAATTTTTAGGACATGTATATTTTGGACAAAAAGTATTAGATGAAAATTTAAACTATTTAATGAGAACAGAAGAAGCTCCATTTACTCCATCTAAAAATAATAGGGATAGAGTTGTTTTTTATGATAGTTTTCCTTTTGAATATCCAAGCCATGGTATAGGTGATTTTAGGGAGTCTGCAATTAAGATTTTAGATAAAAATGGGCATTCTTACGTTAAGCTTGAATACAAGTCTCATAACATATATAAGGGTAAGAAAGAACTAAGAAATTTGCCTAGTACATTTGGAAAAGATGATGAGTGTACTAGTCTTGAAGTTTTATGCATAGATAAAATTTTAAACTTAGAGGTTGTATTAATATATTCAGTCTTTGAAGATTTAGATGTAATAACTAGAGCTGTAAAAGTTAAAAATTTAAGTGAGGATAGTATTGTAATAGAAAAAGTATTATCTAGCTGTATTACTCTTGATGGAATAGGTTATGATATGATAACTCTAAATGGGGGATGGGCTAGAGAGAGACATATTGAAAGAAAATCTACAGGATATGGAAAACAAGGAATATGTAGTATAAGAGGAGAGTCAAGCCATCAGCATAACCCATTTATTGCATTATTAGATAAGAAAGCGACTGATGATTATGGAAATGTATATGGATTTAATTTAGTATATTCAGGTAATTTTATTGCTCAAGCAGAAGGATGTCAGTTTGATTCTACTAGAGTTGTAATGGGAATTAATCCAGAAGATTTTAGATGGGTATTAAATAAAGATGATGAGTTTATAGCCCCTGAAGTAGTTATGGTATATTCTAATAAGGGAATAGGGAAAATGACAAGAATTTTCCATGATTTATATAGAAATCATTTAATAAGGGGCAAGTATAAGGATAAGAAAAGACCTATTTTAATTAATAATTGGGAAGCAACTTATTTTGATTTTAATACTGAAAAATTACTAGATATAGCTAGAGAAGCATCAGCTTTAGGAATTGAAATGCTTGTTATGGATGATGGGTGGGTTGGAAAGCGAAATGCTGATAACTCATCTTTAGGAGATTGGTTCGTAAACGAAGAGAAAATAAATGGTGGTCTTAAGTATTTGGTAGATGAAGTTAATAAAATTGGAATGGAATTTGGTATATGGATTGAGCCAGAAATGATATCCGAGGATTCAGAGTTATTTAGAAAGCATCCAGATTGGTGTATTC
>JAEZAL010000176.1 GCA_023427705.1 Bacillota bacterium
GTGATGGTAATGTAGCTACTACAATTAATGCTTCAGACTTGAATTTATCATCTTATCCAATAAAGATAGATAATGATAGTGAGGGATATTTGGAAACTTCATATGATTTGCTTGCTGGAAGTTATCCTGAAACAATGAATGATTTAATTTTAGTAGTAGATGAATATAATAAAGTAGATACTGCTATTTTAGACGCTTTAGGTATTGATAGTAGTAAAGAAGAAATTAACTTTAATAATATAATAGGTTACGAAATTAAATCAATTTTAAATAATGATTATTATAAAAAAGTAGGGAACTATTATACTTTAGCAGGAAACCCAAATGATATGACTGAAATATATAACAATGAAAGGGCTATACCTTTAAAGATAACAGGTATTTTAAGACTTAAGAAAGATGTGACAATTCCAGTTTTATTACCAGGTTTAGCATATTCAGATGAACTAAGCCAATACTTTATTAAAGATGCTAAAAATTCTGAAGTGGTAAAGGCTCAAGAAGAAGCTTCATATAACATATTTACTGGAGAAAGCTTTAAAAAGCAAAGTAGTATGATGGAAATGGGCAATACAAATACTAAAGAAAATATTCTCGCTTCTATAGGGGCAACTTCAAATCCATATATGATAACTTTATATCCAAAAGATTTTGCAACTAAAGAAGCTATAACAGATTATTTAGATGCTTGGAATGAAGGAAAAGATAATGAAGATGTAATTATATATAATGATATGGCAAGTACTTTTGTAAGTTTATCAGGTGGATTAATGGATGCAATAACTATGGTGTTAGTAGCATTTGCAGGAATATCCCTAGTAGTTTCATTAATTATGGTTGGAATAATAACTTATATATCTGTACTTGAAAGAACTAAAGAAATAGGTGTATTAAGAGCTTTAGGTGCTAGAAAGAAAGATATTGCTAGAGTATTTAATGCTGAAACATTTATTGTAGGAAGTTGCTCAGGTATTTTAGGAATAGTTATTGCTTACCTTTTAACATTCCCAATAAATAATATATTATATAAAGTTACTGATTTAAAAGGAGTTGCAGTTTTAAATCCAGTTCATGCTATAGTATTAGTTATTATAAGTGTTTGTTTAACTATGGTTGGTGGATCACTTCCAGCTAGAATGGCTTCAAAGAAAGATCCAGTTGAAGCATTAAGAACAGAATAATTAAATTAAAAATGCAGAATGTAATATTTATTTTACATTCTGCATTTTTAATTTTATATTAAGTAACATGGCTATATTATAATTTTATTAGTATTAGCTAGATTATTTTTCATATAAAAATGATTTTAAAACACTAATAATTTTATATATATCATCTTTTGTAATCCAGTAATGAGTTACAAATCTCATAAGGCCATTTTCCACATCATTAATCTTAATATTATTTTTTAGGAAATGACTTACTAAATCTTTAGTATTTATATTTTTATCTTTAAAGCTAAAGAATACCATATTAATTTTTAAATTATTGAAGTCAACATCTATTTCAGGTATTTTATTTAATTCTTCTGCAAGTAGTTTTGCATTATCATGATCTTCCTTTAATCTTTTAGTCATTATTTCTAAAGACATAATACCAGCAGCAGCTAAAAAGCCAGCTTGTCTTAAACCACCACCCATTAACTTTCTCTTTTTTCTAGCTTTATCAATAAATTCTTTACTTCCTGCTAAAATAGATCCTACAGGAGCGCATAATCCTTTAGATAAGCAAAACATAACTGAATCACAATATGTAGTAACTTCCTTTACATCAACATTAAGAGCTGTTGTTGCATTAAATAATCTTGCACCATCTAAATGAACTGGCAAGTTATACTTTTTAGCTACATCATATATTTCTTTCATATTTTCAATAGTTAATACATTACCACTAGAATGTGCATTTTCTATGCAAATAAGAGATGTTGATGGGAAATGAATATCATCATCTTCAAATCGTATTCTCTTTTCTATATCTTCTGCCTTTAAAACTCCATTTGGAGAATCTATAGCTCTTAATTGTACACCAGCAATTACAGAACTTGCACCTACTTCATGGGCAATAATATGATTAGAGTCAGCAATTATTACTTCGCTTCCTCGTCTGCAATGAGTAAATAAAGCAAGTTGATTTCCAAATGTACCACTTGGAACAAATAAAGCAGCTTCCTTACCTACAATTTCAGCAGCTAATAATTCAAGTTTATTAACTGTAGGGTCATCTCCATAAACATCATCACCTACTTCAGCATTAAACATAGCTTCTTTCATAAACTTCGGTTGTTCAGTTACAGTATCACTTCTTAAATCAATAAATTTCATAACAATCCCCTTTTTATAGTTTATAATATTTTTATTTTAATTATATTATAATAAATGAAGATAGTTAACAAAAAAATATAATATCAGCAGTTAATATGGAGATAATGCTGTATGAGAGAATAAAGATTTATAGAAGGAAACTCTTATATATGTTATTATAAGGTTTGACCATATATAATATAAACTAGTACAAAGGATAGGTGAGTATATGAAAACTAATTATCATACACATAATTATAGATGTAATCATGCTGTAGGTAGTATTGAAG
>JAEZAL010000180.1 GCA_023427705.1 Bacillota bacterium
GATGATGATACTGTATGTATTACTAACTTAAATAGACAAATTCATGCTACATATAATACAGTAAATAAAAATAAAGTCGATGTTATGAAAGAAAGAATACTTTCTATAAATAAAGATTGTAATGTTATAACTCATCAAGTTTTTGTTACACCTGATAACTTAAGTGAATTAATTCCTGATGATGTAGACTATGTAATAGATGCCATTGATACAATAACTGCAAAGATAGCATTAGCAGAGTATTGTTATGAAAAAGAAATAAACTTAATAGCTTCTATGGGAACAGGTAACAAGCTTGACCCAACTCAATTTAAAGTATCTGATTTATATAGTACAAAAGTTTGCCCTTTAGCAAAGGTTATGAGATATGAACTTAAAAAAAGAGGGGTTAAAAAACTTAAAGTAGTATATTCAGAAGAAAAACCAATGAAGCCAAGTGGAGAGAAGATAGTGTCAGCAGAAACAGAAGACGCTGTAATAGATAATACAAAAATGGTTAAGACTAAAAGACAAGTTCCTGGTAGTGTGTCCTTTGTTCCACCAGTAGCTGGAATGATTTTAGGCGGCGAAGTAATTAAATCTATATTAGATATAAAGTAATAATATAAATAATAAGTGTGAAATATAATAATTTTGTCATCATAGATAGAATAATTGACAAAATATTATATTCACACTTTTTTTATATAGTTTTTTCTATAGTTAAGATATCATTTCTATAATTTTTAGGAGTTACTCCAGTAACCTTTTTAAACATTTGACTAAAATATGAAGAATTACAGAAACCAACAATAGATGCTATATCTCTAATAGAATAACTAGTAGTTGCAAGTAAATTTTTAGCCTCTTGTATACGTTTATTTATAGCGTAGTTAATTGGGGATAAACCAATTTGTTTAGTAAATGTATGAACTAAATGAAATTTGTTCATATAAGTTAAATTCGATAAAAAGTCCAAGGTTATATTTTGTGAATAATGAGAATCTATATAGTTTTTAATTTTTATACACTCTAAATTTAATTTTTCTCTAGATTCTTCTATAAATAGTATTGAAGTTTTACTTCTAATAATATGTGTTATAAGCATGTTTAAGATACTTTTACAGATAATTTCATAATTAAATTCTTTATTTTCTATTTCATTTATTAAGTTATTAAAATAATTTAAAAATAAATCTTTTTCTTTAGAAAAATTCATAATTTCATATAGCTTTATTTGTTGCTCATTACTAGTTAAACTATAAGATTCTTGAAAGTTTAATAGTAGATTATCTACACCAAGAACAATATATTCAAGTGGAATATCAGATAGGGAAGATTTTTCTGTATGTAAGCAATTAGAGTTAATTATAATAAGATCCCACTTATTAACATTTACTATATGATCATTTAGATAAAAAGCACCTTTTCCATCTGTTATAAAGAATATTTCTGTAAATGGATGGAAGTGAGCTGTACTATGCCAATCGTTTTCAAATTTTGATTTACTAATATATAGTAATTCGTAGTTAGGATTATAATTATTTTTATTAATTAAATATCTAGTGTTACTCATTTTAAACCTCCATTCTATATGATTATTTTATTATATCACAAGATATATATAAATATCAGAATTTACTTATCGCAAGATTACTATAAAACATAGCAACAATATTATTGTGTAATAGGTTTCACAAAGTTAAAATTATCTTATGAAGTAATAAGTAAATGAAGGGGGGAGTCGTAGAAAATGCGTAAGAAAAGTACTGTAAACAAAGCATTTATAGGATTTTCGGTGTTGCCAGCACTTATACTATTTATAGTATTTATGGTAGTTCCAACTATAAATGTTTTTTGGATGTCATTATTTAAATGGGGTGGGCTATCTAGTAACAAGAAGTTTGTAGGATTAAGCAATTTTACGATATTATTTAAAGACAGTAATTTTATAAAGTCCTTTCAAAATACACTGTTCTTGTTAGTAATTGTAACGATTATAACTATGATTTTAGCAATAGCTTCAGCTGCAGTATTAACAAGAAAAGATATAAAATTTAAAAATTTCTTTAGAGTTGTATTCTATTTTCCTAATATATTATCTGTAGTAGTTATTTCTGCTATATTCTCAGCAATACTTGATCCTGAAAGAGGAATAATAAATTCAAGCCTTAGCACTTTAGGGTTAGAAAATTTAAAAAGAATGTGGTTAGGGGATCAACAGGTAGTTATTTGGTGTATAGCCTTTGCAATGATATGGCAGGCAGTTGGTTATTATATGGTATTGTATATGGCAAGTATGAGTAGTATACCAGATAGTCTCTATGAAGCTGCAGACTTAGAAGGTGCCACAAAGATGCAACAATTTTTTAATATAACTTTACCATTAATATGGAATGTTATAAGAACAACACTAACTTTCTTTATAATAAGTACAATTAATTTAAGCTTCCTTTTTGTAAAAGTTATGACATCAGGAGGACCAGATGGTTCTTCAGAAGTTTTCTTAAGTTATATGTACAAGCAGGCTTATTCTAATTCATCATATGGATATGGTATGGCAATAGGAGTTATTATATTTATCTTCTCCTTTGGATTATCATTAGTAATTAGTAGAGCGACTAAGAGAGAAGTAATTGAATTTTAAGGAGGGATTGATATGGAAAAGTCATATACAAAAACATCAACAGAAAAGCTAATGAAAATTTTTACTTATTTATGTTTATCTATATTTGCTTTAAGCATATTAATTCCTTTAGGATGGGCTGTATTAGCTTCATTTAAACATAAGTCAGAATTTTATGGAAATCCATGGGCATTACCAAAAGGATTATACTTAGATAACTTTTATAAAGCATTTGTAGAAGCCAATATGGGTCAATACTTTATAAATTCAGTAATAGTTACAGGGTTAGCATTAATTATACTATTAGTTGTTTCAATACCAGCAGCATATGCTTTATCTAGATTTGAATTTAAAAGCAAAAAAATATTAAACTTAATATTTTCAGCAGGTCTATTTATAAATGTTAACTATATTGTAGTTCCAATTTTCTTATTAGTATTAGATGGAGAAAAATTAATCAGAAAGATTTTTGAAATTCCAGCTAGTATGACCGTATTTTTAGATAATAGGATAGTGCTTAGTATAATATATGCATCAACAGCTCTACCTTTTACTATATATCTACTTATGACATTTTTTAAGTCATTACCAAGAGCTTATGAAGAGGCAGCCTATGTGGATGGGTGTAGTAATTTAAAAACTCTAATTCATGTTATAATTCCAATGGCCAAGCCTAGCATAATAACAGTAATATTGTTCAACTTCCTAGGATTTTGGAATGAATATATTATTGCTCTTACTATGTTACCCAATAAAGCAAAAACACTTCCTCTTGGATTGATAAACTTAATGCAGGTACAAAAGACTGCTACTGATTATGGATCTTTATATGCAGGATTAGTAATAGTAATGATTCCAACAATAGTTTTCTATATATTAGTTCAAAAGAAATTAACAGAAGGTATGACAGTAGGCGGAATAAAAGAATAAATGAGGAGGACAAAGATGAATAAGGGCAGAGTTACAATTCCAACAGATGATAACTTTATAAAAGAAACAATGGAGATAGCACAAAAATGGGGTGCAGATGCCATAAGAGATTGTGATGGCTTTAAGCTTCCAAAGGAAATAAAAGATTTAGCTAAAAAAGTGTATTCTACTTATTTTGTTACTCGTGGAGATAATGAATGGGCAGAAAAGAATCTTGAAGAATTACAACAAACTTATTTAATGACTAAGCACCATATAGCAACTTCAGATTCATTAACTATTAATATTATGGACGGCTATTTTAAGGAACAAGTAAAGCCAGATAGTTATCATGATATTAAGGAATTCTGGGAAGTAATAGATAGAACTACTAATGAAGTAGTTGATTTAGATAATTGGAGTTACAATGAGGAAACTCAAGAAGTAATAATTAAAGGAGCTACTCCTTGGCACGAATATACAGTTTCATTTTTAGCATACTGCATATGGGATCCAACTCAAATGTATAACCATATAACAAATAATTGGGGAGACAAACCTCATGATATTCCTTTTGATGCTAGAAAGCCAAAAACTAATAAGTATATTTTTGAAGCTATGCATAAATGGTTAGATGAGCATCCAGAAGCTGATGTTGTAAGATTTACAACTTTCTTCTATCACTTTACATTAGTATTTAATGATAGAGCAAAAGAAAAATATGTAGATTGGTTTGGATATAGTTCAAGTGTTAGTGCAGAAGCATTAAGAGAATTTGAGCAGGTTAAAGGGTATAAGTTAAGAGCAGAAGATATTATAGATGAAGGATATTATAATAGTTCGTTTAGAGTTCCTAGTAAAAAGTTCTTAGATTACATGGATTTTCAACAAAAATTTGTTTCTGAAAACGTAAAAGAATTAGTTGATATTGTTCATGAAAATGGAAGAGAAGCTATGATGTTCCTTGGAGACAACTGGATAGGAACAGAGCCATATGGGAAGTACTTTGAAAATATAGGATTAGATGCAGTAGTTGGATCAGTAGGTGGCGGAGCTACTTTAAGAATGATTGCAGATATTCCAGGAGTTAAATATACTGAAGGAAGATTTTTACCATATTTCTTCCCAGATACTTTCCATGAAGGAAACGACCCTACAATTGAAGCAAGGGAAAATTGGTTAACAGCAAGACGTGCTATTATGAGAAAACCTGTTGATAGAATAGGATATGGTGGATATTTATCTCTAGCTTATAAGTTCCCTAAGTTTGTAGATTATGTTGAGAATGTTTGTAACGAGTTTAGAGAAATTTATGATACTATTAATGGAAACAAACCTTATTGTGGATTAAAGGTAGCTGTATTAAATTGTTGGGGAAAACTACGTACTTGGCAAACTCATATGGTTGCTCATGCTCTATGGTATAAACAAATATATACTTATTTAGGTGTTATAGAATCTCTTAGTGGAATGAGTGTAGATGTAAGTTTCATTAGTTTTGATGATATTAAAAATAATGGAGTGCCAGAAGGAATAGACGTTATTATTAATGCTGGAGATGCAGGAACAGCCTTTAGTGGTGGAGATAAATGGTTAGATGAAGAAGTTATAACAAAGGTTAGAAAATGGATATATGAAGGTGGCGGATTTGTAGGAATTGGAGAACCTTCAGCAGTTTTAAGTGGAGGACACTACTTCCAATTAGCAGATGCATTAGGTGTTGATAAGGAATTAGGATTCTCATTAAGTTCAGATAAGTACTTTAAGCAAGAATTAGATTCACACTTTATAACAGAAGATGTATTTGAAGAGATAAATTTTGGTGAAAGTCAAAAGAATGTATATTCACTAACTGAAAACACAGAAATTATAAAATATACAAATGGAGACTTATTAATGGCAGCTAATAAATATGGTAAGGGTAGAGCTGTATATATTGCTGGACTTCCATACTCAATTCAAAATACTCGTATCTTAACTAGAGCTTGTTATTATGCGGCTAATAAAGAAGAGGAAATGAAGGTTTGGTATGCTGATAATCCATATTGTGAAGTTTCAGCTTATTTAGAATCAAATAGATATGCTGTAATTAATAATTCCAATGAGAAGCAAGTTTCAAAGATTTATGACGGAAAAGGAAATTCAATGATTTTAGAATTAAATCCAACTGAAATAAAGTGGCTTGATATCAATTAAGATATAGCATTAGGGAGGGCTGAATAATGTTAAAGAATATAATTTTAACTATATTGTTCTTTTTATCTTTGTTTCTAGTTATAAAGGGAAATTCAATTACAGGGTATATGGGATTAGGAATAATGTTTATTGGTATGGCTGGAGTAATATCAGAACTCTATATTTATAATAAAAAATATCAATAATTTAATTATATTGATATATAAGCAAGATTAATATAATATTAAGCAAAAATCTTATATTAATAGAATTTACAAATGCTTACAATTGAATTGTAAAGGTTAAACATTTTTAAATTAATATATGGTATAAATATTAATTGGTTTTATTGAGAAAAAGGGAGGAAATATGATGAAAAAAAGAACATTAGCTTTAATACTAAGTTCAATTATGGCAATGACTACGTTAGCAGGCTGTGGAGGAAAAGAAGAGGGTTCAACTGATGCCGCAAAAGAAACTAAGACATTAAAAATAGCAGCTTTTGAAGGTGGTTATGGTAAAGTTTATTGGGAAAAATTAAAAGAAAACTTTGAAAAGCAACATGAGGGTGTAACAGTAGAATTAACAATAGCTTCAAATATTGAAGAAGTTATACGTCCTCAAATTCAAGCAGGTAATGTTCCAGATTTAATTTATTTAGCAACTGGAAGACCTGATGCTTTAACAGAAACATTTACTAAAGAGCAAGGATTACATGATTTAAGCAATGTTTTAGAAAAGAAAATTCCAGGTGAAGATGTGACAGTTAAGGACAAACTATTACCAGGATTTATTGATAGTTATGCTACTAATCCATATGCAGATGGAAAGACATATTTACTACCTTTATTCTATAGTCCAACAGGATTATTCTACAACAAAACATTATTAAAGGATAAAGGATACGAACTTCCAACTACTTGGGATGAAATGTTTGCTTTAGGAGATAAAGCAAAGGCTGATGGAATATCATTATGGTCATACCCAACAGCAGGATATCTTGATTGTATGATTCCTCCTATGCTTGCTGCTGCTGGTGGAACAAAGGCTTTTGATGATGCAATGAATTATGCAGAAGGATTCTGGACATCAACACCTGCTACAAAGACTTTAGAAACTATTGGAAAACTTAAGGGTTATATAGAGCCTACAGTAGTAGCTAATGCTAATAATCAAAGCTTTAAGAATAACCAACAATTACTTTTAGACAACAAAGTATTATTTATACCTAATGGTAACTGGTTGCCAGGAGAAATGGCAGATGCTCCAAAAGCAGAAGGATTTGAATGGGGATTCATGCCATATCCAGCATTTGAAAAAGGTGGAGATCAATATGCTGTAAGTTTTATTGAACAAATGTATATTCCAAAAGATGCTGCAAATATAGAATTAGCAGAAGAGTTTATGGCTTATATGTATAGTGATGAAGCAGTTAAGGTTATTGCTGAAAATGCTAAGGGTGTTGTTCCTGTTAAGGGTTCAATGGAAGTTGCAACTGAATATTTAGAACCATTACAAGTTGAATTATTAAAGATGTATGATAATGGTGCTAAAGCTTTAATTGGTGTTTTTGCAGCTACTAATGCAGTAGAAGGATTAAATTATTCAGATGTTTATGTTGGAACAGTTGATTCTGTTATGACTGGTGATAAATCAGTTAAAGATTGGCAAACAGCTCTACAAGAAGCTACTGATAAGATGAGAGAAAATTTAATTAAGTAATAAATTTATTAATGGAGCTGATAAACAGCTCCATTTTATTATAACTTTATATGACAGTATCCATTTGGATTTTTCTTTAAATATTTTTGATGATATTCTTCAGCTTTATAATAATTAGTTAAAGGGACTACTTCTGTAACTATCTTTTTTTCGTAATTCTTTTGATTTTCTTCTTTACTTTTTAATATAGTATCTAAATCACTTTCATCTATGTAATATATTCCTGTTCTATATTGACTTCCTACATCAGGACCTTGCCTATTTAAAGCAGTTGGATCTACTATAGACCAATATTCTTTTAGTAAGTTTTCTAAAGATAAAATATGTTCGTCATATTCAACTAAACAAACTTCAGCAAAATAAGTATTTTTATAGCATACATCTTCATAAGTTGGATTTTCAGTTCTTCCATTAGCATATCCAACCTCTGTAGATACAACTCCATTTATTCTAGATAAGAATTCTTCAACTCCCCAAAAACAGCCACCAGCTAAAACAATTTTTTTCATATTATCACTCTCCTTAATATATGGTTTATTATTTTTCTTATATTATACATCTAAAATATAGATTAACCATATTTATTTAAAGGAGATATTGATATTTATATCATTTCCAATAATTTTTTCTAATAAATTTGTAAGGGATATCTTAGAACTATAAATAGCTTTTTCATAAATATCTTTTTGATTAAGAGTTTCCTCAAAGCTTTTATATACATTTTTCTGAATTGCTTCAAACTCTTCTGATGTAAGCATTATTTCTCCAAACCTTAAAAGGCCATTAGATGAATCCTCATAAATAGTTTTTTCTCGTATAATATCTATAGTAAATATTTGAGGATTAGGAATAGTGATATCAATAATATTATTATTTTTATCTACAATTATATCTTCTTCCTTTATGTTTGATAAATCTATAAAGAAAGAACAGTTAGCAAAAAACTTAATTCTTTTGTATTTTTGAAAAATCTCTAAATTCCCCCAACTTTTATCTATAGTTATACTCTTAGATAGTTCTATTTCTAGGGGGATTATTTTACTAGTATTTCTTATTTCTTTAATTAAATTTTCTTCTTCAGTTATCGATAATATTTCATCTTGTTTTGAAGAATTTATCATATTAATCTTAAAAACAAATATAATTATAGAAAGAAAAAGCAACGTAATAAACGTAACCTTAATGATTCTTTTTAGTCTTTTAAAGAATTTTGAAATAATCATAATATCTCCTAAATAAATAATAATATTAATTATATGAAGAATTATTTATAATAATGAAGATAATTAATTTTTACATATAGATTAATTAGTATAATATAAAATATTGTGTAAATTGTGCTTTTATCGTTATAATAGATATAATAGTAAACATATTCAACTTAGGAGATAGTATTATGAAGGAAAATAAAGAAATAACCATAGAATTAGTTAAAGGTAGTCTCAATGATTATATAATAAAAGATAAAGATAATATCTTTATAGGAAGGTTTACTATAGTTGAACTAGATAAGGATAATAAAAGGTGTAATATTAAACTTAAGTTTTTTAAGGATGATAAACAGAACTTATTAAGAGAGAGTATATTAAGTATACTAAGGGCTATCTTTAAGGATGGAACAATTTATAAGGCTAATATATTGGTAGATGAAAATATAAATTATAAAGTGTTCTTAGATTTAGGTTTTACCTTAGAAGGTATATTAACAGAGAATATTTTTATTAATGGAATATTTTTAGATGAATTAAGCTTTGGAATTAATAGAAGTGAGTTTAATAGTAAACAAAGAAATTATATTGTCAATTTAAAGGGAAAAAGAATAACTTTAAAAAGTTTTACTCCTGACTGTGCAGAGGAATTATTAGAGTATTATATTAGAAATAAAGATCACTTAAGTTGCTATGAACCTACTAGAGATAATAGTTTTTATACAATTGAAGCCCAAAAAGACATACTGTTTGAAAGTTATAAAAATTTAATGAGTGGTACTGGAGTTGATTTGGGTATTTATAAGGACAACCAGTTAATAGGTAAAATAAAAATATCTAATATAGTATATGGAGTATTTAAAAGTGGAATTGTTGGATATTCTTTAGACAAAGAATATCAAGGCAATGGATATATGACAGAAGCTTTAAATTTAATATTAAGATATGCAGAAGATGAACTTGAGCTTCATAGATTAGAAGCTTCAATCTTAACTGATAATAGTAAATCGAAGTCAGTACTTATAAGATGTGGATTTAAAGAAGTTGGACTAAATGAGAAATATTTATTTATAAATGGTGCTTGGAGTAATCATATTACTTTTTATAGAATATTAGAAAGGGTTTAATTTTAGAATAGGTAGAGGTGAACATTGTATGGGAGAAATAATATTAAATAATAATGCAAAAGTGGTAAAGTCTTTTAATAATAATATACTACTTGTAAGGGAAAAGGGAAAAGAAAAGATATTATTTCAAAAGGGAATAGGTTTTGGTAAAAAGCCAGGAGATTTAATAGAAAAAGGAATAGTAGTAGAAAAAGTATTTGTAATTGAAGATAAAGAAAATCAAAGAAACTTTAATGAAATATTAACTAGGGTAGATTCAAAATTAATAGTATTAGTAGAAGAGTTAATAGCAGAGATTACTGATGAATTAGGAGAGGAATTAAATGAAAATATACATATTGGATTAGTAGATCATTTATTCTATGCTATAAGAAGATTGGAAGATAATGAGGAAATTCAGAATCCTTTTCTAGTTGAAATAGAAACACTTTACGGTAGAGAATTTGGTATGGCATGTAGGCTTTCAAATAGAATAAAAGATGAATTAGGAGTAGAAATACCAGAAGGCGAAAAAGGATTTATAGCGCTTCATATTCATTCAGCTAGAAATAATGGTAAACTATCAAATACTATAAAGTATAGTTTTTTAAGTAATTCAATAATAGAGCATGTTGAAGATAGATTAAAAATAATAATAGATAAGAAATCATTAGATTATGCTAGATTTTTAACTCATATAAGATTTGCTATTGAAAGAATAATGACAGATAATCCAATAAAAAATGATTTGGTAGATGTTATTAAAGAAAAATATAGACTATCCTATAAGATTGCTGAAGAAACTAGAGCTATAATTTGTAAGGTTCTTGATATTAACAAAATATCAGAAGATGAGTTGGCTTATTTAGCTATGCACATAGAAAGATTTAGAGTATCATTAGATAAATAACAAATGTGGTACTGAGCTTTGAAATAAATATTCAAAGTTCAGTACCACATTTTTATATTATTTAAACTTCAAAGTTAACAACTGTAGTTTTTCCAGCAACAACTTCTCCACTTTCAACAGGAGTAATTGATTTAGCTGCATCAACATTTGTTATTAAAACAGGTGTTGCAAGTGATAAACCTTTGCTTAATATAAAGTCTCTGTCTATCTTAATTAAAGGAGTACCAGCCTTAACTTTTGTTCCTTGTTCTACTAATTGTTCAAAACCTTCTCCATCAAGTGAAACAGTTTCTAATCCTATATGAACAAGTATTTCTAGGCCATTTTCTAATGTCATAGCAAATGCATGCTTAGTCTTAAAAATTAGAGTAACTTCTCCATCAGCTGGTGCAACAACCATATTGTCTTCAGCCATTATAGCCATTCCATCTCCTGCTAACTTTTCAGCAAAAACTGGATCAGGAACTTGTGATAAAGGCATTGCTTTACCTGAAACAGGAGCAACAAGAATATTTGGATTAATATTTGTAGCTACAGTTTGTTCATTTTTTGAATCTGAGTTAAATAAATTTTTGAAAAACTTAAACATAGTATTCCCTGAATAATCAGGAATCCACATCCTTTCTAATTCATATTTTTATGGACATAGTATTTATATCTATAGTATTTATTAATTTAATATAATAAATACGTATACATATATAGATATAATACTAATAAAAAATAAAAGGCACAAGTCCATATATACTTTAGGGACTCATGCCTGATTAAACAGTAACACGTCTAGTATGATTATATATATACTTGTTAACAAATGTCAATAAATAATAGAAAAAATATGAAAATGAATTAGCATATGATATTTCTTATAAAAATTTAAAAAAACATATTGAAAACAATAACATAAGATGGTACAATTGTCATGTAATAAAAAATTGTATGAATTTAGGCGTGTTATCAATTAGTTGAGCATGAGCCGAAGAGGATTTTATAGATTTATAATATCCTTTTCGGTTTTTTTTGTTTTCGGTATCATTCTATATTTGCTTAAATTTGTATAAAATTTTAAGGAGGAATTATAATTATGATGAAGTATCTTCAAAGATTAGGAAAATCATTAATGCTTCCAGTTGCAGCACTTCCAGTTGCAAGTATCCTAATGGGTATAGGTTACTGGATTGACCCATCAGGTTGGGGTGCTAACAACGTAATAGCTGCTTTCTTATTAAAAGCAGGTGGTGCATTAATAGATAACATGGCAATCCTATTTGCTATCGGGGTAGCAGTTGGGATGTCAGATGACAACGATGGAACAGCTGGACTTGCTGGTTTAGTTTCATGGCTTGTTATTACAACAGTATTAAGCACAGGTGCTGTTGCAATGTTCAAAGGTATTGATGTTGCAGAAGTGCCAGCAGCATTTAGTAAAATCCAAACTCAATTCGTTGGTATACTTTCAGGTTTAATTGGAGCAACATGCTACAATAAATTTAAAGGAACTAAGTTACCAGATGCTTTAGGTTTCTTTAGTGGTAAGAGATCAGTTGCAATAATGACAGCATTAGCTTCATTAGCAGCAGCATTAGTATTATTCTTTATATGGCCAGTAGTTTACAATGCACTAGTATCATTTGGTAAGGCTATTGTTTCTACAGGAGCTATTGGATCAGGTATCTATGCATTCTTTAACAGATTATTAATTCCATTTGGATTACACCATGCACTTAACTCAGTATTCTGGTTCGATGTTGCTGGAATTAACGATTTAGGAAACTTCTGGGCTGGAACAGGTACTCAAGGTGTAACAGGAATGTACATGACAGGATTCTTCCCAGTTATGATGTTTGGTTTACCAGCAGGAGCTTTAGCTATGTATCATACTGCTAAAGATAATAAGAAGAAGGCTGTATATGGATTATTATTAGCAGCTGCTTTATCTTCATTCTTTACAGGAGTTACAGAACCATTAGAATTTGCATTCATGTTCTTAGCTCCAGGACTATATGTAGTACATGCTGCTTTAACAGGTGTATCTGCTGTAATTACTACTTTATTACCAGTAAGAGCTGGATTTAACTTCAGTGCTGGTTTAGTTGACTGGGTATTAAGCTTTAAAGCACCAATGGCGGAAAATCCACTTTGGTTAATACCAATAGGTTTAGTATTTGCAGTACTTTACTATGTAGCATTCAGATTTGTAATCACTAAATTCAACTTAAAAACTCCAGGTAGAGAAGATGAAGATGAATTAAGTGAAAACACTACAATTTCTGGCGATATGAATGAATTAGCTAAAGCTTATATTAAAGCTTTAGGTGGAGCAGAAAATATCGTATCAGTTGATAACTGTGTAACAAGATTAAGATTAGGAGTTAAAGATAACTCTATAATAGTAGATAAAAATTTAACAGCTTTAGGTGCTAGAGGTGTTATAAGACCAGGAAAAGGCAATATCCAAGTAATAGTTGGAACAAATGTACAATTTGTAGCTGATGCAGTAAAAGCTGAATTAAAAAAATAAATCAATATAAAAGGTGAAGAAGTTGTTTCTTCACCTTTTTATTTGTATTAAATAGCATAATAATAAGTTTCTTTTTAGATTTAATATTAAATAATTAAGTTAACTTACCCTGGTGTATCAATAATAGTAATATGTTGAAATTTGGAGAATAAAGCAGAAAATAATCTATATTTCTTTATAATATTCCATTAATAAAAAGACTATTGTGTATATAAGTGTTAAGATAAGTCTCGTTCCCGAGAGAAACAAGCAAAAAGGAACAAATCAAAAAAAGATTTAAAAAAAAGTCGAAAAATGTTGACAAATAAATCTTTAAATGATAAGATAAGGAAGTCGCTTAAGGGCGACGAAGAAAAATGGTCTTTGAAAATTGAACAGAAAATAAGTTAAGTAAAATAAACCAGCAATTCTTTTAAGTCTTAAAATTAAGACTCAAAGTAATTTGAGCAAC
>JAEZAL010000229.1 GCA_023427705.1 Bacillota bacterium
ACTTGTCAAATAGGTTTATGTAATAGCCAAGGTACTTTAAATGAAGTTTTAGACTACTTTAAGAAAAATAATAATAGATTAGATATATTACCTACAATACATTTTTCAGGCTGTCAAAATTCATGTGGAGTTCATCAAATAGGAGCTATTGGATTTACTGGTAAGAAAAAAAGAGTAGGCGATAAAGTAGATGAATGCTTTACTTTATATGTTGGTGGAGCTTATGGAGTAGGTGAAACTAAGCTTGGAGTTGCTGTTGGAGATTTACAAGCAATGAAAATACCAGAGTTCTTATTTGATTTATCTAAGAATGTGGAGAATAGTAATATATCTTTTGATAATTATTTAGTTGAAAAAGAAGAAGAATTTAGAGAATTAGTTAATAAATATGCAGTATAGGACTTTTTCTAAGCTAGAATAGTGATATTTAGAAACAAGAAATGTTTACAAATAGTGATTATTATGTATATAATAAAAGTATATGAATAATAATTATTTTTTAAATTATTTAAGAAGTAATTTAAAATTAGGAGGAATATAAAATGAAAATGGTAAAATTTCAAGGATCACCAATTACTCTAGAAGGAAAGACATTATCAGTTGGAGATAAGTTACCAGAATTTAAAGTAAGTACAAATGACTTAGCAGATTTCACTGAAAAAGATTCAAAGGGCGTTAGAATATTTTTAACAGTACCATCAATAGATACTCCAGTTTGTGATACAGAAGTAAAAACTTTTAATGAAAAAGTTGATTCATTAAATGGTGTAACTTGTTATACAGTATCAATGGATTTACCTTTTGCACAAAGCAGATGGTGTGCTTTAGGAGATGTAGAAAATGTTAAGACATTATCAGATTATAAATACAGAAGCTTTGGAGAAGCTACAGGTACTTATGCAAAAGAATTAGGATTATTAACTAGAGCATCATTTGTAGTAGATTCAAATGATAATGTAACTTTTGTTGAATACTTAGAAGAAATTACAGAACAACCAAGTTATGATAAGATTTTAGAAGCAGCTAAATCAGCTAAGTAATTTGATTAATTTATAGTAATACATTTAATAGTATAACTAATAAAATTTGTTGTATTTTTGAAAAAAATTTATTGTTGAAATAAGGCGCTGAGAAAATCAGCGTCTTATTTTATCTTTAGAGTTTAATTAATATCTATTAAGTAAACTTTTTAAGTTAAAACCTAGACAGAAACTTAACATAAGTGTAAAATAATTAATTAGTCAAATATCTTTGAAAGGACTGATTTTAATGGAAGGAACATGGATTGAAGTTAGAGTAATAACAAAAAGTGAGGCTTTAGAACCAGTTTCAGGAATTTTTTATGGATTAGATTGTAAAGGGGTTGCAATTGAAGATCCAAATGACATATTAGAGAGAGAACAAGGACCTCTTACTTGGGATTTTGCAGATATAAATGTTTTAGAACATAAAGGTGAAGTAGCTGTAGTTAAAGCGTATTTCTCTGAAGAAGATAACATGGAAGAAGTGTTAGAATATATAAATAAAAAAATGGCGGAGCTAAAAGAACTTGGTATAGATACTGGATTAGCAAAAGTTGAAAGTGAAAAAATGTATGAGGAAGATTGGGCAAATAATTGGAAGAAGTATTATAAGCCTACAAAGATTGGGGAAAGAATAGTAGTAAAGCCAACTTGGGAAGAGTACCATGCAATTGATAATGAATTAATTTTAGAACTTGATCCAGGGATGGCATTTGGAACAGGAACTCATGAAACAACAAGAATGTGTATTCAAGCTTTAGATAAGTATGTAAAAGAAGATAGCACAGTTTTTGATGTAGGATGTGGGTCAGGAATACTTGCTATTGCAGCAGCTAAGTTAGGAGCTAAAAAAGCTGTTGGAGTAGATTTAGATCCAGTTGCAGTAGAGTCAGCAAAAGAAAACGTAGGATTTAATAATTTAGATAATATAGAAATTTTATATGGAAATTTAGTAGAAGTTATAGAAGGAAAAGCTGATATAGTAGTTGCTAATATAATTGCTGAAGTAATTTGTATATTAACAGAAGATGTTAAAAGAGTATTAAAGGAAGATGGATACTTTATAACTTCTGGAATAATTCACGATAGGGTAGATATGGTTACTACTAAGCTGAAAGAAACAGGTTTTGAAATAGTAGAAGTAAATAAGGATGGGGAATGGAACTGTATAGTTGCCAAATTAAAATAGTTTTAAGGAGATTGTTGGATGCATAAATTTTTTACTCCTAAAGAAAATTTTATAGAAAATACAGCGAAAATTTTAGGTGATGATGTAAAACACTTATATAAAGTGCTAAGGCTTAATGAAGGGGATAAAATAGTCTTAAATAATTGTGATGGAGATGAGTTTCTAGCAGAAATAAGAACTATTACAAAACAAGAGGTAATTGTTGATATAGAAGAAAAACTTGAAATAAATAATGAAAGTGAAGTTAAGATATATCTATTTCAAGGATTACCAAAGGCACAAAAAATGGATTTAATAGTTCAAAAGGGAACGGAACTAGGTATAACTGAATTCATACCTACTTTAACTGAGAGAGTAGATATAAAGTTAAAGGGTGAATTTAAAAAGTTAGATAGATTAAATAGGATAGCATTGGAAGCTGCAAAACAAAGTAAAAGAACTATTATACCAAAGGTTACTGAACCTGTGTCTTTTGAAGATGCATTAAAAAGAATGGAATCTTTAGATTTAGTTATAGTTCCTTATGAAAATGCAGAAAACTTTGGAATAAAAACATTATTTAATGATGAAAATATCGATACATCTAAAATAAAAAAGGTTGGTATATTAGTTGGTCCAGAAGGTGGATTTGAATTAAATGAGATAAGTAGACTAAAAGAGAATGGTGCTTATATAGTGACTTTAGGAAGTAGAATTCTTAGAACTGAAACAGCAGGGTTTGTGGCTACTTCTTTAGTTCAGTATGAGCTTGGAGATTTAGGAGGAAGTAAATAATGAAAGTTGCATTTTCTACTCTTGGATGTAGAGTTAACGTATATGAATCAGAAGCTATGGCTGAAAAGTTTATAAGAGAAGGATATGAAGTTGTAGAATCTAACGAAGAAGCTGATGTATATGTAATAAACACATGTACAGTTACTAATATGGGAGATAAAAAGTCTAGACAAATTATAAGTAGAGCAAGAAGATTAAACGAAGATGCTATAATTGCTGTTGTAGGATGCTATTCACAAATTGCTCCAAAAGAAGTTTCAGAAATACCTGGTGTAGATGTAGTATTAGGTACAAGAAATAAAGGAGATGTAGTTTATTATGTAAATAAAGCTAGAGATGAAGGGAAATCACAAGTTCATGTTGAAGGTGTTCTTAAGAATAAAAAGTTTGAAGAGTTAAACATAGAAGAATACCAAGATAAAACTAGAGCGTTTTTAAAAATTCAAGATGGATGTAATAGATTTTGTACTTATTGCATAATACCATATTCAAGAGGATCAGTATGTTCAAAAGATCCTAAAAAGGTATTAGAAGAAGTAAAGAAATTAGCTGAACATGGATTTAAAGAAATTATTTTATCTGGTATACATACAGCATCATATGGTTTAGATTTAGAGGGAAATGTAAATCTTATTGACATAATTGATGAAATAGAAAAAGTAGAAGGAATAGAAAGAATTAGAATAGGTTCAATAGAGCCTGCATTCTTTACTCCAGAAGTTATAGAAAAGATTAAAGGCTTTAAAAAGCTTTGTCCTCACTTCCATTTATCACTACAAAGTGGATGTGATGCAACACTTAAGAGAATGAATAGAAGATATACAGCTGAAGAATATGCAGCAAGTGTTGAATTATTAAGAGAAACTTTACCAGATGTATCAATTAGTACAGATGTAATTGTAGGTTTCCCTGGAGAAACAGAAGAAGAATTTAATGAAACTTATAAGTTCTTAGAAAGAATAAAACTTACTAAAACTCATGTGTTTAAATATAGCCCTAGAAAAGGAACAAAAGCTGCTGATATGGCTGACCAAATAGATGGTAGCATCAAAGACAAGAGAAGTAAGTTATTAATAGAATTAAGCAATAAAAACGAAAAAGAATTTATAGAAAAATTCATAGGAAGAGAAATGGATGTTTTAGTAGAAACTGAGCTTAAGTCACAGCCAGGAGTATATGAAGGATATACAAGAAACTATATTAAAGTACACGTACCTTGCACATGTGCAGATGTAACTGGTAAAATAGTAGATATAGAAATCGAAAAAGCAGAAAACGAATATGGAATAGCAAAACTATTATAGAATGAAAAATGTAAAATGTAGAATGTAAAATTAATGAAATAATTTAGCTAAAGCTAAATTATGAAATATTAATTACAGAAACTCAGCTATGCTGAGTTTCCACAATAATTCTTCATTATACATTCTTCATTTTACATTACAATGAAGGGTGGTGATTTTATGAGTTGTATTTTTTGTAAAATAATAGATGGAGAAATCCCAAGTAAAAAGTTATATGAAGATGATAAGGTATTAGCTTTTTATGATATTAATCCAGGGGCTCCTGTTCACTTTTTAGTAATACCTAAGGAACATATTCAAAGTGCTAATGAGTTAACTGAAAAAAATGCTGATATTGTTTCACATATATTCTTAGTTATTAATAAACTAGTAAGAGAATTAAATATTAGTGAAACAGGGTATAGAATAGTAAATAACTGTGGAAAAGATGGCGGTCAAACTGTTGATCATATTCATTTTCATGTATTAGGGCAAAGGGATTTAAAATGGCCACCAGGCTAAATTGTTTATATCAAACAGTTGACTTTAAGGGCTGACTATTGTATAATATAGCGTGTGTTATTAAGCCCGTAGCTGAGTTAAATTAATTAATTTGAGCTAGCGGAGGGAGGGATAATAGATGTCAGAAATAAAAGTTGGAGAAAACGAAACACTTGAAAGTGCATTAAGAAGATTCAAGAGAAAATG
>JAEZAL010000040.1 GCA_023427705.1 Bacillota bacterium
CAATAATTACTTGTAAGTCTCTTTTATCTTCTCTAACTTTATTTATAGCAATAGATAAGTCTTCATTTAAATAAGAAATATCATTTTTATATCCCTGAAGTAGATTTATAAAATCTCTTGTTTGGGAGTTTTTAAATTCAGAATATCTATTAATTTTAATTAGCGTATTCATATAATTATCTAAATTATCAAAGTAATTTATAGTTTCTTTAGAAAAATTTACATTTAGTTTATCCTTTGTTAGTTCTGAATAGGTTAAAATACAACTTTCTCTTAATGAATCAAGTTTGTCCAAATCGCTAATTTCTTTTATACTTTCTGGATTAGATAAGGTGGAAAGGGAAAACTCATATAATGAAATTGTAGAGTTTACAGCACTTTCTAACCTAGATTTAGTTATGGAAATATTAGTAGTAGTTTCTTCTGTTTCAGAAATAGATATAAGAAGGCTATTTAATCTTTCTATAGAGTTAGATAATAAATCCTTACTAATATTAGTATCTATAGTTAGGTCTTTTATCCCATTAGGAAGGCTTAAATTGATTTCATTTAATTCGTTAGAAATATTTTTTAGGTTTCTTCTTATTTTACTATCTTTTGAGTTATAGCTTATAAAAAATATAAAGAATAGTACGATAAATAATAATGTAAAAGAAATTATTAAAAAATTTTTATGCTCTTTAAAATAATTCAAAAAATTTTTATTCATAAACTCATATCACCTCAGATTTCTCTTTACAAAATTTATATTATAGAAAGTATTAAAATATTATTAAAAAACTAAAAAAAATAAAGTCTTATACTAAGATTTTATTAATTGGTGTATAATTATAATATATAAAAAGTTGGGGGGGACCCTTAATGGAAGAAATTAGTACATTTTTGATTAATACATTAAAAAATATATCGATATCATCGATTTTAGATATTATAGTAGTTGCGTATATATTCTATAAGGGATATTCATTAATTAAAGAAACTAGAGCAGAGCAACTTTTAAAAGGTATTATTTTAATGATTATATTAATCCCTATAAGTTATTTCTTAAATTTAGAAATGCTTAACTTTATTTTAAATAAAACCCTTACTATAGGTTTATTATCAGTAGTTATTATATTTCAACCTGAAATTAGAAGAGGGTTAGAGCATATTGGAAGAAGTGCTTTTGATGAACTCCATAAAATACAAGATGAAGAAAAAAGAAATATAACAGTTAATGAGATTATTAATGCAGTAGGAAATTTAGCAGAAAGTAAAACAGGAGCATTAATTGTAGTTGAACAATTAACAAGATTAGGCGATATATCAAATTCAGGTACTATTTTAGATGCTAATGTTACATCTAATTTACTTGAAAATATATTTGTAGTTAATACACCATTACATGATGGGGCAACTATAATAAGAAAAGATAGAATCCTAGCATCAGGATGTGTTTTGCCTCTAACAAGTAATAATTCAATAAATAAAAAACTTGGAACAAGACATAGAGCAGCTATAGGGTTATCAGAAATATCTGATGCAATTATAATAATAGTTTCAGAAGAAACAGGGATTATATCTTTAGCTATAAACGGTAGACTAACAAGAAATTATGATAAAGAGAAACTAAGAATTATCTTACTAAAGCTTTTAGAACATAGTGAGAAGAAAAATGTTAAATCAGCTGGGGAGAAGGTGAAGGCATGGATAAGAAGGAAAAAAATAAATTAGTAGTACCTATTATATGCCTTTTATTATCTATAGGTTTGTGGGTTTATGTTACTAATGTTGAAAATAAAATAAGAACAACTGAAATAAGTAAGATACCAGTTGAAATAGTTAATTTAGAGGCTTTATCTGCATCTAAATTAGCTTTAACTCCAAATCAAGAATTTTATGTAACTTTAAGAATTGAGGGAAATACTAACGATATTAATAGAATAAAGAAAAGTGATTTTAAGCTTCAAGTAGATTTAAGTGAGTATGTTTGGAAGAAAGGCGAAAATAAGGTGCCAGTTTCAATAGTAGATTATCCTATTACTGTGAGTGTAAGAAATACAAATAGTTTAACAGTATCTATAAAAATTGAGGATATGATTGAAAAAGTTATGCCTGTTACAGCTGATATTAATGTGATTCCTAAGTCGGGATATTTTGCATCTAAACCAACAGTAAATCCAGGTGAAGTAACTATAAGTGGAGCTGAATCTGTTGTGAATAAAGTTTCTAAACTTGTTATAACGGATAATAAACAAGATATCCATGAAAATATTATGGCTGACTATGAAATTAAGCCAGTAGATGAAAATGGAACAGAAGTATTAGATGTAAATCTTTCTTCTAAAACAGCTAGAGTAGAAGTTAGAGTTAGTAAGGGGAAATCAGTTAATGTAAAGATACCTACTACTGGTCAGCTAGCAAACGGAATTAAGCTAAAATCAATAGATAGTAGTAGAAAAACTGTTGAAATTTTAGGACCAAAGGAGATTCTTGATTCAATAAATGAAGTATCAACAAATCCAATAGATTTATCAGCTGTAACTGGTAATAAAGATGTTGATCTTGCTATATCATTACCACAGGGAGTGAGCGTTGCCCAAGGCGAAGAAATGGTAACTGCAAGAGTTAATGTTATATCTATGATTACAAAGGAATTTGTTATAAAGTTAAGTATATCTGGAATTAATGATGGGTTGAAAGTAATACCTAACAAAGAAAATGTGAAGGTTATTATAAAAGGATATCAAGATGAAATGGAAAAAGTAACAGAAGAAAATATATCAGTTAATATAGATGCTAGTATTTACAAGGAAGAAGGAACCTTTGATGCAGTACCAAAGGCAACATTAAAAAACTTAAATGAAACTTTTTCTATAGAATCAGTGGAGCATGTAACTCTTACTATATCTAAAGAAATAGACAAGTGCCTCCAAATAATGAGGAAAATGATGAGAATTAAATATTAGAAGTTTGTATCAAAACTCCTTTTTAGGAGTTTTTTCTTTTAATAATTTAGAGACAAATATATACCATATTTTTTTTATTAATATATGTTAAAATAAGAAACTGTAAAATAAAAAAATATCTTTATAAGTAAATAATACTTAGAGAGGAGAATAAAAGATGGCAATAAGAATTAATAATATAGCCTTGAGTATAGATGAAGATAAAAGCATTTTAATTAATAAAATTTCAAAGAAATTAAGAATTCCAAAGGAACAAATAAAAAATTTCAAGATAATAAAAGAAAGCTTAGATGCTAGAAAGAAAAATGATATTAAATATGTATATTGTGTAGATGTTGAATATAATGATGAAGAAAAGTTAGTAAATAAACTTAAGGATAAAGATGTAAAGTTAGAGTCTTCAAAATATAATGCTGAAATTGAATTTGGAGAAAAAGTTCTTAAAACTAGGCCAGTAGTAGTTGGATTTGGGCCAGCAGGGATATTTGCAGCGCTTCTATTAGCAGAAAAGGGATATAACCCAATAGTTATAGAACGTGGAGAAGATGTGGATAAAAGAACAGAGACTGTTGATAAGTTTTGGGAAACTGGAAAATTAAATACAGAATCAAATGTACAATTTGGTGAAGGTGGCGCAGGAGCTTTTTCTGATGGTAAATTAACCACAAGAATAAAAGATAATAGATGTGATTATGTATTAAGAGAGTTAGTCAAAGCAGGGGCACCAGAGGAAATAACATACCTAGCAAAACCACACGTAGGGACTGATCTTTTAAAGGGAGTAGTAAAAAATATAAGAGAAAAAATAAAATCATTAGGAGGAGAAGTACTTTTCTCTACTAAATTAGAAGAAATAATAACAGAAGATGGACAAATTAAATCAATAATAGTAAATGGTAAGGAAATGCCTTGTGAAAATTTAATTCTTGCAATAGGGCATAGTTCAAGAGATACATATGAAATGTTAAATAAAGTTGGAGTATTTATGGAACCTAAGGCTTTTGCTATAGGAGTAAGAATAGAACATCCACAAGAAGTTATAAATAAAAGTCAATATGGGGATATGTATAAAAATCCTAGATTAAAAGCTGCAGAGTATAGATTAACATATCAAAGCGAAAAATTAAAAAGAGCAGTATATTCATTCTGTATGTGTCCTGGTGGAGTTGTAGTAGCTGCAGCATCAGAGGATAAAAGATTAGTATCTAATGGAATGAGTTATCATGCTAGAGATTTAGAAAATGCAAATTCAGCATTAGTTGTTACTGTATCTCCAGATGACTTTGAGGGAACATCTCCTTTAAGAGGAATGGAATTCCAAAGGCATTACGAAGAATTAGCTTATAAGCTAGGTGGTGGAGATTATAAGGCTCCTGTACAATTATTAGGAGATTTTATGGAAGATAGGGTTAGCACAAAGCTAGGTAGTGTTACACCAAGTTATACTGCAGGATATATTTTTGAGGATTTAAGAAAATGTCTTCCACCATATGTAATAGAAGCACTGAAAGAAGCCGTTGTTGATTTCGACAAAAAGATAAAAGGTTATGGAAATTATGACTCAATTTTAACAGGTATAGAAACTAGAACTTCAGCACCTGTTAGAATAAATAGAGATGAAAATTTACAAAGTGTATCTATTAAAGGGGTATTCCCTGCTGGTGAGGGAGCAGGATTTGCTGGTGGAATAATTTCTGCAGCAGTTGATGGAATTAAGGTTGCAGAAAAAATTATAAATGAATATAGACCAATTAAATAAAATAAAAGAAAATTCTGAAAATTAATACTTTCAGAATTTTTTTTGTTAGAATATAAAGTAAGAAAAGTAAAAATATATAAAGTGATGACAAATTTTTAACAATTATTTTAAATTAGTATGGGGAAATAAAATCAACTAAATGTATATGAGGTGTAATAATGAGTAAAAATTTTGATGATCTATTGCTAAAGGCTAATGAGATTTCTAACAAAAAGGTTGCTGTTGCCGTTGCCCAAGATGAACCTGTTTTAGAAGCTATTAAGCTGGCAAAAGAAAAAGGTATTGCTGATGCAATATTAGTAGGGGATAAAGAGAAAATTAGAAAAATTGCAGAAAAGATAGACATGGATCTATCAGACTATGAAGTAGTTAATGAAGTGAATGTAACAAAAGCTTCATTAGAAGCTATTAGACTAGTTTCAACTGGAAAAGCTGATATGGTTATGAAGGGATTAGTAGATACGGCTACATTCCTAAGAAGTGTTCTTAATAAGGAGGTAGGTTTAAGAACAGGAAAACTTATGTCTCACGTATCAGTATTTGAAATAGAAGGAATAGATAGATTAATTCTATTAACAGATGCAGCATTTAATACTTATCCAGATTTAAAAGGAAAAATTCAAATTTTAAACAATTCAGTAGGAGTAGCACATGCTTGTGGAATAAAAAATCCAAAAGTAGCAGCTATTTGCGCTGTTGAAGTTGTAAATCCAGATATGCAAGCAACTGTGGATGCAGCTATGTTAGCTAAAATGAATGATAGAGGTCAAATTAAAGGATGTATAGTAGATGGGCCTTTAGCACTTGATAATGCACTTTCAGTTGAAGCAGCACAACACAAAGGAATAACTGGAGAGGTAGCAGGTAAAGCAGATATAATGTTACTTCCTAATATTGAAACAGCAAATGTTATGTATAAGACTTTAACTTATACAGCTAAAGTGAGAAGTGGTGGACTTTTAGTAGGGACTTCAGCACCAGTTATATTAACATCAAGATCAGATAGTTTTGAGACAAAAGTAAATTCAATTGCTTTAGCTGCATTAGTTGCTGAAGCAAAAAGAAATTAAATTGGGGGAATATATTATGGTAAATAATCTATTAATTATAAATCCAGGATCAACATCAACTAAAATTGGAGTTTTTGAAGGAGAAAAAGAATTATTCCAAGAAACTTTAAGACATCCATCAGATGAAATAGCTAAATATGACACTATATACGATCAGTTAGATTTTAGAAAAGAAATAATATTAAAAGTACTTAAAGATAGAAATTTTGAATTAAAATCTTTGTCTGCAGTAGTGGGAAGAGGCGGAATGCTAAAACCTATGGAAAGTGGAACATATAGAGTTAATGATGCAATGCTAGAAGACTTGAAAATAGGGGTACAAGGACAACATGCTTCAAATTTAGGCGGAATATTAGCAAATAAAATAGCTGAAGAATTAAATATACCTTCATTTATAGTTGATCCAGTAGTTGTTGATGAACTTGAAGAGATAGCTAGAGTTTCTGGTGTTCCTGAATTACCAAGATTAAGTAAGTTCCATGCATTAAATCAAAAAGCAGTAGCAAAAAGATATGCTAAAGAAAATGGTGTTAAATATTCGGATTTAAATTTAATTGTAGTTCATATGGGTGGAGGAGTTTCTGTTGGAGCTCATAAAAATGGAAGAGTTATAGATGTTAATAATGCACTAGATGGAGATGGCCCATTTTCACCAGAAAGAGCAGGCTCTGTTCCAGTAGGAGATTTAATAAAAATGTGCTACAGTGGAAAATATACTGAAAGAGAAGTTTATGAAAAAATAGTTGGAAAAGGTGGATATGTAGCATACTTAAACACAAATGATGCTAGAGATGTGGATACACTTGTATTTGCAGGAGATGAAAAAGGTATATTATATTATAATGCTTTTATATATCAGGTTTCAAAAACTATAGGTGAAATGGCAACAGTTTTAAGAGGAAAAGTTGATAGAATTATTTTTACTGGAGGAATAGCATACTCTAAAGAAATAATAGAAGAGTTTAGAAATACAGTAGGATGGATATCAGAATTCACAGTGTATCCAGGAGAAGATGAATTATTAGCTTTAGCACAAGGTGCTCTTAGAGTTCTAAATGGAGAAGAAGAAGCTAAAGAATACATTTAAATTATTTAGCAATTTATTAATGAAAGAATGAAGAAATAAAAATGAAAAAATTGAGGGTTTTTTAGAAAGTAAAATTTAGATAACAATAGTAAGGGTACTATTTATTAAAAAATTCTTTAAGGATTTTAACCACAATTTTTTCATTACTTCATTCTTTAATTTTTCAATTATTTTGTTATGCAAAATATTATTAAGGTTTTAAAATAACTTTTATACAATTATCTTTTTTGTTATCAAAAATATCATAAGCATGTTCACCATTGTTTAAAGATATTCTATGAGTTATTATATCTCTAGCATCAAATTTACCTTCTTTTATAAGTTTTAATATTGGATCAACATATGCTTGAGCTGGACATTGACCCATTTTTAAAGTTACGTTTCGAGCAAAAAAGTCTCCAAGTGGGAATAAATTATATCTTGCACCATAAACACCAACCATAGAAACAGTGCCACATTTTCTAATTGCTCTGCTAGCAATTTCTATTGCAGATTTAGAGCCTCCTTGAAGTTTAAGCATAGTTTCAAATTTTTCAAATCTAGACATTTTGCCATCCATACCAACACAATCAATAACTACATCCGCACCACCACTAGTCAATTCTTTTAAATATTCACCAGTATCATCATAATCTTCTAAATTAACAGTTTCTACACCCTTATAACTTTTGGCATGATTTAATCTATAATCTATATAGTCTACAGCAATAACCCTTTTAGCACCTTTAAATATTGCCCATTTTATTGCTAAAAGGCCAACTGGACCACAGCCAAGAACTACAACAGTATCACCTTTTTTCATTCCACTCATTTCAACACCCCAATAAGAGGTTGGTAATATATCAGTTAAAAATAATACTTGCTCATCATCAAGTTCGTCGGGGATTACTGTAGGACCAACATTAGCATAAGGAACTCTTAAGTACTCTGCCTGCCCTCCATCATAGCCTCCGAAAGTATCACTATATCCAAATATTCCTCCAGATTCTCCATATGGGTTAGAATTATCACATTGTGAATATAATTCATGATCGCAATACCAACAATGACCACAAGAAACAGGGAAAGGAACAATAACTCTATCTCCTTTCTTTACTTTGGTAACATCTTTTCCTACCTCTTCAACTATTCCCATAGTTTCATGGCCTAAAACAGAGCCTTTTTTTAGGTTAGGAATCATACCGTGAATTAAATGAAGGTCAGAACCACATATTGCTGTAGAAGTTACCTTTACTATTATATCTTCACTATGTTCTATTTTAGGATCTTCAACATTTTCAACTCTAACATCTCTAATGCCTTTATAAACAATTGCCTTCATAAGACACCTCCCAAATAAGATATAGTTTAGTTTTATTAATATTAGTAAAATATATACATGATAAAATTAAAGAAGTTGTCTTAAAAATTAATAACTCTAATTTTAAATATACGTATCTATAGTTTAGAAATATAAAAATATGGTAAAATTATTTAAGGGAGGGGATATTTTGATAACTTCAGAAAATATGAAAAATAGGCTAACTATGATATCAGAAATGAAGAACGAAAGCACATTTCAAATTTTAGAGTACGATAATTTACAAGGTGCTATGGGTTTGAATACTGCATTACAGATAAATCTAATGAAAGAATCATCAATTAGATTAAAACAAGTTAGAATTATTTTAGATGATAGTGAAGTGAAAATAGAATCAGGGTCATTAAGCTATATGAAGGGGAATATTGAGATAATTAATAAAACTGGTGGAATAATTGGTCTAGGTAAGAAATTCTTTTCAAGTAAAGTAACAGGTGAATCCATGTTTAAGCCAATATTAAGGGGAACAGGAGAAGTGTTTTTAGAGCCTAGTTTTGGGCATTTCACAATAATAGAATTAGAAGATGAAGAAATAGTAATAGATGATGAGTTATTCTATGCATGTGAAGAAGGAATAGAAGTAGAGCCAGTAATGCAAAAGAGTGTATCCTCAATGATATTTGGAAAAGAGGGAATATATCAAACTAGATTAAGAGGGAGTGGAATAGTAGTTTTAGAAATTCCAGTACCAGAAAAAGAAATATTAAGATGTAAATTATTTCGAGATGTTTTAAAAATAGATGGTAATTTTGCAATTTTAAGAAGTGGGAATATAGAGTTCACAGTTGAAAAGTCTGGTACAAACCTTATTGGTACGGCACTAAATGGAGAAGGTTTACTTAATGTTTATAGGGGAACAGGAGAAGTGTGGCTTGTACCAACGGATTCAGTTTACACTAGTTTAAAGCAAAGCGGATTGAAAGATATAGATAAAGAAATTAATGATGATTTATTACTTTAGTTTAATATAGTTGTAAATTGCAAATAGTATAGATATAATTTTATTTATGAATAAAGTTCAAAAGATGTAATGAAGGTTAGGAGTGAATTATTTGGGTATAGTTGAAAGTAAACTAAAAAATCCAGAGTTAGATTTATTTTTTGAAGCAATTTTACAATTAAAGAATATAGATGAATGTTATAACTTTTTTGAAGATGTTGCAACAATAAATGAAATAAAGGCATTAGCACAAAGGATACAAGTTGCTCAATTACTTAAAAGTAAGAAGGTATATACAGAGATAGCGGAACAGACAGGAGCTAGTACAGCTACTATAAGCAGAGTTAATAAATGCTTAAATTATGGTGCTGGCGGGTACGAGTTAATTTTAGATAGATTAGAAAAAAATAAGAAATAATAAAGTTGTAATGTATAAACTATAAATATATACTATTATTATGATATTATGTATAACCAATTGAAAAAAGTGAGGTAAAAATTATATGGGTAGAATGTTTGGAACAGATGGAGTTAGAGGGATTGCAAATACAGAATTAACATCTGAAATAGCTTATGGTCTAGGTAGAGCGGGTGCTTATGTATTAACAGAAGGAACTCATAAGCCAAAAATATTAGTTGCTAAAGATACAAGAATATCAGGGGATATGTTAGAAGCAGCTTTAGTATCAGGAATTTTATCAGTAGGTGCTGAGGCAGTAATATTAGGAGTTGTTCCTACGCCAGCAGTAGCTCATTTAATTAGAGAATACAATGCTGATGCAGGAATTATGATTTCAGCTTCACATAATCCAGTTGAATATAATGGAATTAAATTTTTTGATAATAGAGGATATAAGTTACCAGATGAATTAGAAGATGAAATTCAAAGAGTTATAGAAAGTAAATTTGAAGGAGTTCCAAGTCCAACAGGACATTTACTAGGAAGATCACACATTGAGGTTGCTGCTCTTAATGAGTATATAGATTATGCCTTATCTACTGTAGCAGTAGATTTTAAGGGATTAAAGGTTGCTTTAGACTGTGCAAATGGTGCGTGCTATAAGGCAGCTGTAAAAGCATTTAGAGAACTAGGTGCAGAAGTTTATGTGATTAATGATAATCCAGATGGAACTAATATAAATGAAAAATGTGGTTCGACTCATCCAGAAGAATTACAAGAATACGTTGTTAAAAAGAATTGTGATTTAGGTTTTGCATTTGATGGAGATGCAGATAGATGTTTAGCTGTAGACGAAAAAGGAAACCTTATTAATGGTGACTTTATATTAATGTTATGTGCAAAATATCTTAAAGATTTAGGAAAATTAAAAGATGATACTTTAGTAGTTACAGTAATGAGTAATTTAGGTCTAGATATAGCATGTAAAGAAGAAAATATAAAGACTATAAAGACTAAAGTTGGGGATAGATACGTATTAGAAGAAATGCTTAAAGATGGATATGTTCTAGGTGGAGAACAATCAGGACATATTATATTCTTAGACTATAACACTACAGGTGATGGATTAGTTACAGCACTTCAAGTAGCAGCTATCAGAAAGAAAAGTGGTAAAACTTTAAGTGAACTTGCAGGAATAATGGAAGAACTTCCACAAGTATTAGTTAATGCTAAAGTTCCAAATGATAAGAAAAATATATACTTAGAAGATGAAGAAATAGTTAAGGAAATAAAGAGAATAGAAGAAATTTTAGATGGAAAAGGAAGAGTTTTAATAAGACCTTCAGGAACAGAACCATTAGTTAGAGTTATGTTAGAAGGAAAAAACCAAGAAGAAATTGATTCTATGGCTCACGGTTTAGTAGATTTAATATTAAGCAAAATTTAGTTAAAAGTAAGAAGTAATAGTGAATAATGAATATCTATGAAAAAAGTTCAGACTTTGTCTGAGCTTTTTTGTTTTTTAGGAATTTATAAAATATTACCTTGCAAATAAATTTTTATTAACAACAATATATTTGACATTGTGGATAAGTATGGTTAATATGGGTATAATTAATTAAAAATATGAGGTGATTAAATGAATAAAAAAATGCCAGTTTTATTTCTATCTCATGGAAGTCCAATGAATGTAGTTTTAGATAATGAATATACTAGGTCATTAACAAAACTAGGACAAGAGTTAGAAGAACCAAAGGCTATTATTATAATTTCAGCTCATTGGAAAACTAAAGGAACATATATAACATACAGTAAAAAGCCAAGACAGATTTATGATTTTTATGGATTTCCAGAGGAAATATATAATATAAAATATGAAGCAGATGGTGGAGAAAAATATGCTAAGATAATTGCTAATGAATTAAAGGCAGAAGGAGCAGAACTTACTGATGAGTGGGGATTAGATCATGCAGCTTGGGGAGTTTTAAAGTATCTTTATCCAAGTGCTAATATACCAACATTTGAAATAAGCTTAAATGCACTACTAACAGAAGAGCAACATTATAATATAGGTAAGAAGTTATCAAAATTTAGATCAGAAGGAATTTTAATAATTGGTAGCGGAGATATAGTTCATAATTTAAGGGCTGCAAATTATGATATTTATGCAAAACCACATGAATGGGCTGAAGCTTTTGATAATTACATTGTTAATGCAGTTAAAAATTATAATTATAAAGCTTTAATTAACTATAAAGATTTAGGAGATATATCAAAACTTGCTGTTCCAACAGATGAACATTTCTTACCTTTATTGTATGTAGTAGGAGCACAAGAAGAGGATGATAAGATAGAAGTCATCCATCAAAGTGTTCAAAATTCATCAGTTTCAATGACTTGTATTAAAATAGGTTAAATCACAAAGATTACTTAATAAAAATGCAAATAATATAATCAAATTAATTTGTTAACTATAGCAAAGTAAATGTGAAAAATAAATACATAATAATATAAATGGTTGTAAAATTATCAATAATTTTACTTAGTTATTAGTAAAATGGTAATTATATGCATATGAAAAAGTATTCAAAAAGTGATTTGACAAAGTTTTCATAATATTCTTGACATAGGAGAGTATGGGTAGTAAAATTTTAGCAATAACAAAACTTAATAGGACCTTATTATTATAAATGCAATGAAGGAGACCTTTATTTAGATTAAAAGTTTCAGAGAGTCCATGGTAGGTGAGAATGGATACTTTACTAAATAATAATCACTCTAGAGCAGTGTCGCTGAAAAGACGAAGAAGTATAAGTAAGTGATAACCGGTAAGCACCGTTAAAGGCAAGGGTTTGTTGGAACCTAGTGATTGTATAAATTAAGGCGGATTATATTACCACCATAGTGAGCTATCATTAAGGGTGGTTTTTTTACACAATTTTTTAAAGGGGGTTAATAATTTGGAGAGGCATGTATTATCTGTATTAGTTAGAAATTCATCAGGAGTTTTAACTAGGGTTTCAGGATTGTTTGCAAGACGAGGATTTAATATTGATAGTTTAACAGTAGGAAGAACTGAAAATCCAGAAATATCAAGGATGACTATTGTATTAATGGGGAATGATGATGTTTTAGAGCAATTTACAAAACAGCTTAATAAATTAGAAGATGTTCTAAGAGTGCATGAGTTATTATCAGAATATTCAGTATATAGGGAGCTAGTTTTAATAAAAGTAAAAGCTTCACCAGAAAATAGAGGGGCAATAAATGAAGTAGTAAAAATATTCAGAAGCAAGATAATTGATGTAGCACATAATACAGTAACAATAGAACTAACAGGAGATGACAGCAAGATTAGTGCTTTAATAGAACTTATGGAAGACTACGGAATTGTAGAAATAGTTAGAACAGGAATAGCAGCTTTAGAAAGAGGAGATAAAGATATTACCAATTATGGAGAATACTTTAATTAATAATGAAGAATGAAAAATGTAAAATGAAAAATTAATGAAATAACTTAGCAGAGCTAAGTTATGAAATAAAAAATAGAAATTCAGCTTAGCTGAATTATCCATTATTCTACATTCTTCATTTTACATTCTACATTTAAATAAGGGGGTAAGCAATGAGCAAGAAGTGTATAGAAATCTTTGATTCTACATTAAGAGATGGGGCACAGGGTGAAGATATTTCATTTTCTCTTGAGGACAAGATAAAGGTTGCTATTGCTTTAGATAAACTGGGGGTTTCTTATATAGAAGCTGGTAATCCTGGATCTAATCCAAAGGATATGGAGTTTTTTAAGAGGATGAGGGAAATTAAACTTAAGAACTCTAAATTATCAGCCTTTGGGGCAACAAGAAAAGCAAATATAAAAGCTGAAGATGATAATAATATAAAAAGCTTATTAAAAGCAAATACAGATGTAGTGGTTATTTTCGGCAAGTCATGGGATTTTCAAGTTACTGAAATATTGAAAACATCATTGGAAGAAAATTTAAATATGATAAAAGATTCTATAATCTATTTAAAAAGTCATAATAAAGAAGTTATTTATGATGCAGAACATTTCTTTGATGGATACAAATCAAATAGTGAATATGCAATAAAAACATTAGTATCAGCAAAGGAAGCTGGGGCAGATGTAATAGTACTTTGTGATACTAATGGTGGAACTTTGCCTTCAGAGATTAAAGAAATTGTTGATGATGTAGTATCTTCAGTAGGTAGTAATATAGGCATCCATTGTCATAATGATATAGGAATGGCTGTAGCAAATTCAATAATGGCTGTAGAGTCTGGGGTATCTCATGTTCAAGGAACATTTATAGGTGTTGGTGATAGATGTGGTAATGCGAATTTATCATCTATAATCCCAACATTGCAATTAAAGCTTGGATATGAAGTAATACCTGAAGGTCAGATTTTAGAACTGACACAAACAGCTAAATATATTTCAGAAATATCTAATATAAAGTTATTAGACAATATGCCTTATGTTGGAGCATCAGCATTTGCTCATAAAGGAGGAATGCATATAGATGCAATTTGCAAAACTCCAGAATCTTATGAGCATATAAAGCCAGAGTCTGTAGGAAATGATAGGAGATTCTTAGTATCAGAAGTTAGTGGGAAAAGTACAATTTTAAAGGAAATTCAAAAAATATTTCCTAGTATAACTAGAGGTAGTGAGGAAGTTGGGAAAATAACTAATAGACTTAAAGAACTAGAATATGAGGGATATAAGTTTGAAGGTGCTGAAGGCACAGTAGAACTTTTAATTAGAAAGACCATTGGAAAATACAAGCCTTTCTTTGAACTTAAACACTTTAAAACAATTGGGGAGCAGTCATGGAATACAAAGGATTTTAATTCAACAGCATTGATAAATGTGATAGTTGAAGGAAAAAATAAAATGACAGCAGCAGAAGGTGATGGGCCTGTTAATGCCTTAGATAAAGCATTAAGAGAAGCACTTGAAAGCTTTTATCCACAATTAAAAGAAGTAAGACTTATAGATTATAAAGTAAGAGTTTTAGATTCAGAAAGTGCTACAGGAGCAAAAGTAAGAGTTTTAATAGAATCAACAGATGGAATAGAAAACTGGAGTACTGTTGGGGTATCTAGAGATGTTGTACAAGCTAGCTTAATAGCCTTAGTTGATTCAATTGAATATAAATTGATAAAGGATATAGAAAAGAAAATTAAAACTTATTTTTAAAAAGGGGGACTAAAAGACATGGGAATGACTATGACTCAAAAAATTCTTGCAGCCCATTCAGGATTAGAAAGTGTTAAGGCTGGGCAATTAATTGAAGCAGATTTAGATTTAGTGCTAGGTAATGATATTACATCACCAGTAGCAGTTAATGAGTTTTATAAATTGAAATTAGAAAAGGTATTTGATAATGAAAAGGTAGCGATAGTACCTGACCATTTTACTCCTAATAAGGATATAAAAGCAGCAGAGCAAAACAAAATGATAAGAGAATTTGCTAAGGAAAAGGATATAACTAATTATTTTGATGTTGGGGAAATGGGAATTGAACATTGTTTAATTCCGGAAAAAGGTCTTGTAGTTGCAGGTGATGTTGTAATTGGGGCAGATTCACATACTTGCACTTATGGAGCTTTAGGAGCTTTTTCAACAGGGATAGGTTCTACAGATATGGCTGCTGGAATGGCTATTGGAAAGTGTTGGTTTAAAGTTCCATCAGCAATTAAGTTTGTTTTGAAAAATAAACCAGCTAAATGGATAAGTGGTAAAGATATAATTCTTCATATTATCGGTATGATAGGTGTTGATGGAGCTTTATATAGATCTATGGAATTCTTTGGGGATGGAATAAAGTATCTTTCAATAGATGATAGATTTACAATGGCAAATATGGCTATTGAAGCAGGTGGGAAGAATGGAATATTCCCTGTAGATGATGTAACTATTGAATATTTAAAAGAACATTCAAATAGAGAATGGAAGGTTTATGAAGCTGATGAAGATGCAGAATATGATGAAGTCTATGAAATAGACCTAAGTACATTAAGACCAACAGTAGCTTTCCCTCATTTACCAGACAATACAAGAACTATTGATGAAGTTGGGGATGTAGAAGTAGATCAAGTAGTTATAGGTTCTTGCACAAATGGTAGAATATCTGATTTAAGAATTGCAAGAGATATAATAAAGGGCAAGAGGGTTAAAAAGGGTGTTAGATGTATTGTCTTCCCTGGAACTCAAAAAATATACCTTCAAGCTTTAGAAGAAGGAATAATAAAAGATTTAGTAGAAGCAGGTGCAATATTCTCAACATCAACATGTGGTCCATGCTTAGGTGGTCATATGGGAATCCTAGCAAAAGGAGAAAGAGCAGTTTCAACTACTAATAGAAACTTTGTAGGAAGAATGGGACATGTTGAATCAGAAGTATACCTAGCGAGTCCAGCAGTTGCAGCAGCAACAGCACTTACAGGGAAAATAACAAACCCAGAAGAAATTAAGAATTAAGAATGAAAAATGAAGAATTAAGGAAATAACTTAGAAAAGCTAAGTTAAGAAATAAAATTTTAAATTCAGCTATGCTGAATTATCAATAATTTTACATTTTACATTCTACATTTTACATTATAAAAAGGGGGATTTTAAATGAAGGCAAAAGGTAGAGTTTTTAAATATGGAGATAATGTAGATACAGATGTAATAATTCCAGCAAGGTATTTAAATACCTCTGATCCTAAGGAATTAGCAACACACTGTATGGAAGATATAGATAAAGAATTTACAAAGAATGTTCAAAAGGGTGACATTATTGTTGCAAATAAAAACTTTGGATGTGGTTCATCTAGAGAACATGCACCAATAGCTATAAGGGAAAGTGGAGTAAGTTGTGTTATAGCATCAACATTTGCAAGAATCTTTTATAGAAATGCAATAAATATTGGATTACCTATATTAGAATGTGATGAAGCAGTTAAAGCAATAGATGCAGGAGACGAGCTTGAGATAGACTTTACTACAGGTATTATAAAGAATAATACTAAAAATCAACAATACCAAGGAGAGCCATTCCCAGAGTTTATGCAAAACATAATCAATTGCGGGGGATTAGTAAATTACATTAAAAGCAAGCAATAA